>CAUHLX010000252.1 GCA_959606705.1 uncultured Bacillota bacterium
TCTTGTCCTTCCACCGTTCGAAGTGATTGCAGGTTTCCACGTTGCAGATGTCCAGAACCGGCGTGAAGATTTCCTTTTCCTCGTGATATCCCTCCACCGGAGGAATATCGTAATAATCCATGAGATTGAACAGGTTCAGCTCCATTCCTTCCGCCAGCTGCATTTCCCGCAGCCGTTCTCCCCGGCAGGTGCCGAAGTCCCGGATTCCCCGGCGGACGATCTGCTCGCCCTCGGCCCCAAGCTCTTTGATGACAGCCTGCGCGATGTATCCGTACATGGTATCATACAAATCCTTCACCGTAGCGGGGTACTCCTTGCCGTTGTACAGATAATCGGAAATCGCCTGCGGCTCCAATTCTTCCGCCGAGACAGCCCGACCGTCCGTCCTTTGAAAGGTCAGACGAGCCCCATCCGCTTCCGGAAGGTATTCCGCGCCCCGGTCAATGACCGTGCAGCCGCAGTCCAGGGCCCGGATCAGGGCCGGAAAAACCTGCTCCACGTAGAGAACGGTTCCGGCTTCTGTTCCGTACTTCTTTAAATTTTCCAGTCGTTCACTGCCGGTAACGGTAAGAGTGGCGGTCCCATCGGAATTTTTCGTCCACTCCCGTTTCCCCCGGACCAGAAAGTCCGGATATTCCGGCAGGTTTCCCAGACGTTTTTTGATTCCCAGACGCCGATACTCCGCGTCCAGGTCCCGTCCTCGTTCCTCCCCGAAGCGGATCAGTCCCTTGATGAGACACGCTTCGCCTTTTTCCTGAAAGGCCCGGAGAATCCGGCGGGACAGTCTGCCGTAAAACATATCGTAAAACAATTCGATAATTTGATCTCGGGTTTTTCCCTGATAAAATTTTTGTTTCAGAGCTTCATCCATTTCCCGTTCCCCCGATCTTTATTCCGCGGCAGCCGCGGCGGCTTCCTGGCGTTCCAGTTCGTCGATATCCGTAATATGGAGATTGGGAACCTTAATTCCTCTCAGCTTGGACGCGAAGTAGAATACCACGAACAGCAGCACAGCGCTGGCCACCGTGATGATTACATTGTTGAAGAATCCCGCGAACAGATATCCTACGAAGGATACGCCGCCGCACAGCAGCGCGTAGGGCAGCTGAGTTTTTACATGATCCAGCAGGCTGCATCCCGCCCCGGTAGCCGCCAGAATGGTGGTGTCGGAAATGGGGGAGCAGTGATCGCCGAACAGTCCGCCGGACAGAACCGCGCCGATGCAGACGAACAGCGGAGCATCCATATGTACTGCCATGGGGATGGCGATGGGCATCATGATCGCGAAGGTTCCCCAGGAAGAACCGGTGGAGAAGGAGATCAGCGCGCCAATCACGAAGATGATGGCCGGAATGATCCAAGCAGGCACGTTGCCTTTTGCCAGCTCGATGATGAAATCGGCGGTTCCCAGAACCTTGCCCATGGAACCCAGGGACCAGGCCAGAACCAGGATGCAGATGCATTCGAACATTTTTCCAAAGCCTTTGATGTAAGTCTTGATGGCATCCATGGGCTTTTTGATCTTATAAGCGACCAGCATGATGATCATGGTGATGGCGCCGTAAAGGTAACCGGTGATCAGCGCGATTCGGAAGGTGTTGCCCGGAACCGGCTTGGTGGGGAAGCCTTCGGGAATGAGGTTTCCAAACAGGGTGACAAACAGTACGATCAGCGGAAGAGCGATCACCCAGGGAGAGGACTTGGCGCCCGTCACCATGGATTTCTGCTTCAACGCTTCTTCTTCCGCGTCGTCCAGCTTGGCGAAAATGCCGTTCTTGGCGTTCTGTTCCGCCTTGGCCATCATGCTGAATTCCCGGCCGGAAAACGCTACCATGGGTACGATCAGCAGGCACAGAATGGGATAAATCTGGAAGGGAATCGCGGAAATAAAAGCGCTCCAATCCGTTACATAGGTAATGTTCAACGCTTTAAACTCGGTATCCAGCAGACCCATGGAGTAAACGCCCCAGCCGATGAACGGAATGAGCACGCACACCGGGGAAGCGGTGGTATCCAGAATCCAGGCCAGCTTTTCCTTGGAAACACGCAGCTTCTTGAACAGCGGTCCGAACACCGGGCCGACGATCAGCGGAGTTCCCAGCTCGGAGAAGAATACGCCGATGCCGGCAATCCAGGAAGCGATCTGTACCTTGCAGCGGCTGTTGACCAACCCCGCCGCCCAACGGGCAAAGGATTCGGCGCCGCCGGAGATCTCAATCAGTGTGACAAAGCCCCCGATGAAGCACAGGAGCACGATAACCCCCGCGTTCGTTCCATCCTGGAGCTGAGCGAAGATGTAATCGCCTACCAGGCTTTTGGTGGCCGACACGGGATTTCCCCCCGTGATAAGCAGCGCGCCCGACAGCACGCCGATGAATAAGGACATGACTACGTTCTTGGACCACATGGCCAGGCCGATGGTCAATACGACGGGCAGTAAAGAAAAGATTCCAAAATACATTACTGTTTCTTCCATGACTTGTTTTCCTCCTTTAAAAATTATGGTGACAACATATAAAGCAAGGATGATGCCAACCATATTTTCAGGAGAAATTGGCTGTTTTCGTCGAAATATCAGCCTAAAAAGCCTTTTGAATTGGTTTAATTGGCTTCAAATATTCCATTTTAACCAATTATCTATACTATACTTTACTTTACTCTACTCCACGCCTTCCGGCCGCAGCTCTCTGCGGATTTCCTCCCGGAGGACCCGGCCGGCCTCCGTGATCGTGCTGCCGCTCCGCCCTCTGGTGGAACGGATAAAACCGTATTCGTCCAAGCGCCGCAGGGCGCCCCGGATCTCAGGCTCCGTATAAAACAGACCCTGTTCCTCGGCAGCCGCGCACAGAGCGGCTCTCCCCACACGCCGTTTTTCCTCGTAAGCGGACATCATCTCTTCCAAAAGAAAGCCGTAAAAATCCAACCGCCGGCCTTCCCGCAGCATGAACTGCCTGCACAGACTCCGATCCGCGGTCGGATGGTCCGCGGTTTCCCGCAGCCTGTGGCCGCCTCGTGTTTCAATTCCCCGAGCCTCTCGCGTTTCCCGCTTTTCACCCGATCCGGCCAGCACGCCGAGGGCCCCCGCAAAAGGCAGATCCTCCGGTTCGATCCGAATCTTATCCAGGCTGGTAAGATACTCCACCACGTTTCGCAGCTCCCGCAAATTTCCTCTCCACTGGTAGTTTTTCAATAGCTCCAAGGTTTCCGCGGAGAGTACGAACTCGCTTTCCATCTTATTTTTAAAGGTGCGGATCATCAGCTCCACATCGCCCTCCCGATCTCTGAGAGGCGGGAGGGCCAGGGGCAGGACGTTCAGTCGATAGTAGAGATCCTCGCGAAACTCCCCCCGTTCCACCAGCTGGTATAAATTCTTGTTGGTGGCTGAGATGATTCTTACATTAATATCAATTAATTTCTGCGAACCGATTTTGTTGATCTTTTTCTCCTCGATGACTCGCAGCAGCTTAGACTGCAAAGGCAGCGGAAGCTCCGCGATCTCATCCAGAAAAATGGTTCCGTTGTGAGCCAGCTCGAAATAGCCCGCTTTTCCGCCTTTTTTCGCCCCGGTAAAAGAACCCTCCTCGTAACCGAACATCTCACTTTCCAGCAGATGCTCGGGGATCGCGGCGCAGTTCACCGCCACGAAATTGTAACGGCTGCGGGAGGAGGCGTTGTGAATGCTCTGAGCGAACACTTCCTTCCCGGTCCCGCTTTCTCCGGTAATCAAAATCGACGAATCCGACCGGGCCATCCGCCGGGCGGTCTGCACGGCCTCACGAATGGCCCTGCTCTCTCCCTGAATATCCGCAAACCGGTATTTGGCCACGTGGTTTTCCTCGTTGAGCTTCGCCCGGATTCCATGCTGTTTTTCCTCGATTTCCTTAAACGACTCCAGTGTGATCACGCTTCCGCGGATCTCGTCGCCGATGAGAATGCGGTTGACCCCCGCCACCAGCGTGTTTCCGGAAATCTCGATGATCTTTTCATTCACATCCTCCGTGGAAATCCAGTCCCCCAGGACGTCCAGCTCGGAAAGAATTTCCGTCACATTGAGACCGATCAGCGTTTCGGAGCGTTTCTTCATCAGCTTGGCCGCTTTTTCATTTCCGGCGTAGATCCGGCCGGTCACATCGGCGATGATGATCCCCTGCTCCATCAGCTTGATCAGAACGTTGATCCGTTCTCCCAGACTTTCGTTCTCACCCAAAAGCCGTTCCATGCTGGTGTTGCCTCCGTAGATGTGGGCCTTCGCCGCCACAGCCGCGGGAGAATCCGGAAGCTTTTCCAAACCCAGCTTATCCGCCAGCTCCAGTACGCAGTTTAAATCCACCACTCGCTGTCCGATGTTGATCACCTGGTCCATTCCCGGAGGAACCATGTGCATCTCATCCGCCGTAATGGCTGCGCGAATCTCCGTATCGTAATTTTTCTGCCCGTAATAGGGTACTAGGTCCAGGTCCCGATACCCCGCGTCATACAGTGAGGTAATCACCTGCATGCAGGTCCGATAATCGATGTT
>CAUHLX010000253.1 GCA_959606705.1 uncultured Bacillota bacterium
TCCGGCTGAGTCAAAGCGTGAGTCGCTTTCTTTTCTTCTTCCTGATGCTTTTTCTTTTCGGACTTTTCGGCGCCGATATAAGTGGACGCTTTCTTCTCCACTTTCTTTTCCGCTCCCTGGTATTTGGATCTGGCACGCTTGTCCGTGGAGTTGACCAGCTGCAGATACAGCGGACAGGCCACGGTAATGGAAGAAATCGTACCGGAGATGATACCCACCATCAACGGCAGGGTGAATTCGCGAATGACATCATTGCCCAGAATAAACAGAGGAATGATGACCAAAATGGTGGTGACGGAGGTCATGATCGAACGGCCCAGTACCTGGTTGACGCTCTTATTGACCAGCGGTTCCATTTCTCTGCGATTCATATAGTGCAGATTTTCACGGATTCGGTCAAACATTACGATGGTATCGTTGATCGAATAGCCAACCACGATTAGGATCGCCGCGATAAACGGGTTGTTGATCGGAATGTGGAACAATCCGTAGAATGCCAGCATGATCAAAACATCGTGAATCAGGTCGATGACAGCGGCTACGCCGAATCTCCACTCGAACCGGACTACGATATATACCAGCATGCACAAGCAGGCGATGATCAACGCTTTCACGGCGTTGGTCTTGATCATTTTACCCACGGAGGGTCCGAATTGATCCATGCTGATCAGCGCGCTTTTCGTCTGTTCATCGGTAAGACCGCATTCCTTATAAATATCGTTCAGCAATTTCTGCTGATCCTCATTTTCCAGAGATTGAATGGTCCGAATGACGATCTGCTTATCGCCTTCTCCCGCGTGGGTGATCGTCGCACTCTTGACGTCATTGGCGTCCAGAACCTTTTCAATCTGAGCGGTTTCCACCTTCTTGCCCAGATCCAGCTGGATCATGGTGCCGCCCGTAAAGTCAATGCCGTAGTTGAAGCCGCGGGCAGCCCCCACGCCAATCCCGCCTACGATCAAAATGAGCGCCAACACATAGAAAAGCTTCCGATACTGCATGAACGGAATGATCTCCCGTTCCTTGGTCTTGCGTTTGATCGCGAAGAACGCGTCGGTGGCGAAGGCTCTCATGTCCGCTAGAATTTCCAGATAAAGACGAGTCACGAACACCGCGGTAAAGATACTGGCAACGATACCGATCATCAGCGTCATCGCGAAGCCTTTGACCGAACCGGAACCGATCATATACAGTACGATACCCGCGATCATCGTAGTGACCTGAGAATCGACTACCGTAGCCATAGCGCGCTTGAAGCCGGAATTGACCGCAACGCGGATGGACTTTCCTTCCCGCACCTCTTCCTTGATTCGGGAGAAGATGATTACGTTGGCGTCCACGGCCATGCCGATGGACAGAATCATGCCCGCAATGCCGGGCAAGGTCAAAACGCCCTTAAACGCTACCATGATCCAAAGAACGATGGGAATGTACAGCAGCAGCGCCAAATCAGCAGTCAGACCCATGACTCGATACAGTCCCAGCATCAGCAGCAGGATGAGCACCACGCCGATGATCCCGCTGACCACTGCGTTGTGGAGCGCGTCGATTCCTAAAGTCGCTCCCGTTACGCCTGCCTGAACCTGATGCAGCTCCACCGGCAGAGAGCCGCCGCGAAACAGGACCGCCAGAGTGCCGGCCTGATCGCTGGTAAAGTAGACTTCGATCTGAGCACTGTCGCCGGAGATCACCTTATCCACCTTGGGATCGGAAATCACTTCACCGTCCAGTACGATCAGCAGTTGATTGCTGTTGACCCCCTCCATCTGAGAGGTGACATTGCCGGACACGATCTCTTTTGTGGCTGCTTCGAAATTCTTGGCCCCTTCGGACGTAAACTTCAATGCCACCACGTAGCCGCCGTAATTCTTGTCCTGTGCCACGCTGGCGTCCTTGACCTGACTTCCGTCCAGGGCCACCCTCTTGTCTGCCAGAACAAACTGCAGCTGCGCGGTCTTGCCGATCTGATTGATTGCTTCATCCACGTTGTCAGCGCCGGGCAGCTCTACACGAATCCGCTTTTCGCCTTCTATCGTGACAACGGGTTCGGACATGCCCATCTGATTGACACGGTTCTCAATGATCGCCTGTGTCTGATCCATCAAGGTCTTTAACTCCGCGCCCGTTGCGTCCGTATCTGCTTCCATCACGACGTAAACACCGCCCGACAGATCCAGACCCAATTTGATCTGATCCTTGATCGGGTCCACCGGTCCGATGCCAAAAATTGTGACATACCAGCTGAACGCGATGAAAACAGCTAATATTGCTGCGAATACCTTCTTCATTTGTTTTCTCCACCTTCTCTGTTTAGAATTTTGCTATTTTAATCAATGCTACAGAATATTTTACTACTTTTTTGCATGTACTACAAGCAAAATCCCCGTGTATCCTTCTTTTTTCTTTCTTCGTACCCTTCTCGTTTATGCCGCTCTCACATTGACACCGATCATCCCGCCGATCATCCCACAGAGAACGCAGATGAGATAACGAAGCAGAGACGGGTCCGGCTTCAGTCCGCTTCCTACGGTAAGCAGTGCGCCGGACAGGATGCAAAGCAGAAAAATAATCGTAAACAGCGCTCCGTAAAGGAAGCCCTTCTTCTTCATCGCATAGCCGGCAAACAGCCCCAGCACCAGACAGGAAAAGCTGAGAGCGGCCAAGACGTAAACAGCGATCCCCTTTTCCGGAAGCCCCGTAAATCGAAGAAGCACTCCGATCACCAGCATCAGTCCCACAAAGAGAAGAAACGCGTACACGAAGGCCCTTATTCCATACCACAAACGATTCGATCCGATTTTCTGTTCCATATTCTCTGATCCTCCATCCAAAAGATTCCGACTTTATTTTTTATTATTGTATTAAAAAAATCCTTAAAATATCGCTATTTTAAGGATTTCATTAAGCAAACAAATGGATTTCTATTTACTTTTCCGCTGATTCTTCAACGGCAGCCGCTTCTTCGGCCACCGGCGCTTCGGAAGCTTCTTCCATCGCTTCGGGAGCTTTTTCCGCCGCGTCAGCCTCAACGGCAGCGCTTTCATTTTCCGCAGTCACCTCCGCGGGAGCCTCTTCAACGGTTTCTTTTACTTCCTCGACAGGAGCTTCTTCGGTCTCAGCCTTTTTCAGCATTTTCTTGGGCTTGGGCTTTCTCTTTGTTTCAGCTTCTTCCTTCTCCTCGGACTTCTCGGATTTTTCCGGTCTGCCGCCCTTCTGGGTCGAAGCGTTCTCAATCTTGGAAATCGCCCATCTGGTCACTTCAATCTTGGTCTTGTCCGTGCCAACCATGATCGTCAGCCGATCGTCTCTTACTTTAACCACCTTGCCGTAAATACCGCCGATGGTGACGACCTCGTCTCCGGTCTTGACACTGTTGCGCATATCATTGACCTGCTTATCCCTCTTCTTTTGAGGACGGATCAGCAGGAAATACATCAGCGCGATTAAACCAACCAGCATTATGATTTGCATAGTCATTCCACTTGGCATGAATCAATTTCCTCCTCTCAGGTTATATTAAAAAGTATAGCGATTTTCATAGAAAAAAGCAATCGCTTTTTCTTGATTTTCTGAAAAACTTATGTTATCATAACAGTATTGCGCCGGCGTGATGGAATTGGCAGACGTGCGGGACTCAAAATCCCGTGGTGGCAACACCGTATCGGTTCGACCCCGATCGCCGGCACCAAATGTATTTTAGGAAGAAGCCCGCGAGCCTTTTCAGGCCGCGGGCTTCTTCCATTGAGTCCCCAAGATAAACTGCCCAACGATTTCGGTCTTCGGGTCCGCCTCTTCGGATCGGGACGATTAAAAGAATCGATGCAGCTTCCAATAATCCTCGTAGGTGTCCAAAATCACTTTCACATCATTGTTTTTTTTCGCCCCGTTGGGATATTCCGCCGTAAAGTGAAACAGAAGCTCTTCCGGAGCAGCTTTTCCCCACCGATTGATCATCGTGTTCTCCCACATCAAACCCGTGTAAATCCTTTCTCCTCCGGCGTTCTTCCTGCCGCTGTTTTTCAGCACGGATCGATACGGAGTCCCTTGGATTTCACAAGTAACCTGCTTCGGCTGTCCCATAACCGCCGATTCCAGTACAAACCGTTCTCCGGACCAGAATACGTTTGTTCCTCGTTTTCGCGGTACCTTCCCCTCCTTGTAACGCTCATAAGATAAGGCCTGATTAAACTCCGTGTCAAACCTTTTCAAGTTGTATTTCTTTCGATTTTCATCCCACTGAGCGGTATGGTGTACCCATCCGGTGATTTTTCCTTCACTGGTCACGGTAAACCGCATGTTTCCCAGTCCGGCTCCCGACCAGTCCCACACGGTGCAGACGACCTCGTAGTTTCCGGCAATGGCCTTCTTGGGAATTTCATTTGTGGCGATCAGGGGATATTTTCCCGTAGAATCCGCCGTCAGGTGATCCACCCGGTGAGTGTGAATTCGTTTGCCTCCTTGATACAATTCCGTGATCAAAGATAATTCATCCTTTTCCGCATCATCCACTT
>CAUHLX010000254.1 GCA_959606705.1 uncultured Bacillota bacterium
CTTAGGCGCTTGGGCGCTTAGGACCTTCGGAGCTTCGGCGCTTGGGACCTTGGGACCTTAGGCGCTTGGGCGCTTGGGCGCTTGGGCGCTTGGGCGCTTCGGAGCTTAGGACCTTAGGCGCTTCGGAGCTTAGGACCTTAGGCGCTTCGGAGCTTAGGCGCTTCGGCGCTTCGGAGCTTAGGACCTTTGGAGTCTCGGAGCTGCGGCCCCCCTCCCCGCTCTTTCGACCGCTGTCTTTACTTCCGGATTCCGGCGGTTTCTAAACGCTGGCCGCCTCCGGTGCTTCCTCTTCCTTGGTCACGGTGGAGCCCAAATTCAAAGTACTCTTTTCCAGTTCCAATACGATGTTCTTGATCTCCGTCAGCCGTTCCGGGCTCACCTGATTTCCCACCGCCAGACTGGTATTGTATAGAATCGCTTCCAGATCGTCATGAATGTCGGCGATCTTGTCCCGGATATTGATCACCTCTTCCGGAGACGCCAGCTCGCTCATGGCCTCCTGCTGGGTGAGAACCAGCTCCGATTTCAGCTCGTACTCCGAAACGCCCTCCACCACCACGCAGTCGTATCCCAGCCGTTCCTTGGCCAGCTTGGCAAAGCCTTGTTTGGAATCTTCCTCGCCGTGAACCAGGAATACCTGCTGCGGCCTTTTCTGAAATCCGCCCAGCCAGTGGAGCAGCGCATCCCGGTCCGCATGGCCGGAGAATCCTTCCAGGTTGTAGATTTCCGCGTCCACGTGCACCTTTTCCCCGAAGATGGTCACATCCTTCGCCCCTTCCACGATGGAGCGGCCCAGGGTCCCTTCCGCCTGATAGCCCACGAACACGATGCTGGATTTGGGATTCCACAGATTGTGCTTCAGATGGTGCTTGATCCGTCCCGCGTCGCACATGCCGCTGGCTGACAGGATGATCTTCGGCGAGCTGTCGAAATTGAGCATGCGGGATTCATCACTGGTCCTGGTAAATCTTAAATTCTTGAAATCCAGCGGGTTGTCTCCCTTTAATATGTAAGCCTTCGTCTCCTCGTCAAACACCTGAGCGTTTCGGCGGAACACCTCCGTGGCGGTGGTAGCCATAGGACTGTCCACGTAAACCATTACTCCGTCCAATTCGCTTCGGTACTCGGAGTGACCCTCGTAGAATCGGTTGAACTCGTAAATCAGTTCCTGTGTCCGGCCTACCGCGAAGGAGGGGATCACCACCGTTCCGCCCCGGCGAGTGGTCTTGAGAACGATGTCGATCAGCTTGTCGATGCTGGTGGAGTTGGCCTCGTGGACCCGGTCTCCATAAGTGGTTTCCATGATCACGTAATCCGCCGATTTAATGATGGTCGGGTCTCTGAGAATCGGCCGGTCCGTCATTCCCAGGTCTCCGGAAAATACCAGCTTGGAAACGTTTCCCTCTTCCTCGACCCACAGCTCGATGATAGCGGAGCCCAGGATGTGTCCGGCATCGTTGAACACCAGCTTCATCTCATCGTTAAGCTCCACCAGCTGGTCATAGAGCACCGGCGTGACATATTTCAGAGAATCCACGGCGTCGTTGACGGTGTAGAGCGGCTTCACCTCTTTCTTCCCCGCTCGAATGGCTTTTCTGGATTTCCATTCCGCTTCCTTCTCGTGAATGTAGCCGCTGTCCTTAAGCATAACCTCCACCAGATCCGCCGTGGCGTCGGTGCAGTAGATCTTGCCCTTGAAGCCCCGCTTCACCAGCAGAGGAATCCGTCCACAGTGATCGATGTGCGCGTGGCTGAGGATCATGAAGTCGATTTCAGCCGGATCGAAAGGAAAGTCCTCCCAGTTCAGCGCCTCCATGGTCTTATTTCCCTGAAACTGTCCGCAGTCCAACAGAACCTTATATTTATCCGTCGTAATCAGATGACACGAGCCGGTAACCGACATCGCCGCGCCGCAAAATTTGATCTTCATTGAATGTCCTCCCTTTTTGCATGATACCTTCGACGAGTTTACTCCCTTTTCTCTATTATATAACCAATCGGCATAAAATTGGACAAAATTTTCTGACGCCGTTGACAGGAAGGTTTTTCCCATGTACCCTGATAGAGAAGAAAGCGCCGGGACCTGTTCCAAGCGCTCTATCCGCAAATTTGAAGTCAGACGAGGAGGATTGAAAAAATGAAATATAAAATTGAAGGAGAACCACTGTCGGTGGTGATCTGCGAATTGGAAAACAACGAAGCCATGATCACGGAAAGCGGCTCCATGGCCTGGATGAGCCCCAATATGAAAATGGAGACCACCTCCAACGGAGGAATCGGCAAGGTCTTCGGCCGCATGTTTTCCGGAGAATCCCTGTTTCAGAACCGTTATACCGCTCAGGGCGGAAACGGTTTGATCGCTTTTGCCGCCAGCTTTCCCGGCTCGATCATGAAATTCGACATTACCCCGCAAAAGGGCATGGTGGTACAGAAATCCGCCTTCCTGGCGTCCGAAACCACCGTGGAGCTTTCGATCTTTTTCCAGAAGAAGCTGGGAACCGCATTTTTCGGCGGTGAAGGCTTCATCATGCAGAAGCTGTCCGGAAACGGAACCGCCTTCGTGGAAATCGACGGTCACGCGGTGGAATACAATCTGGGCGCCGGCGAATCCATCGTGGTGGACACCGGTTACCTGGCGGCCATGGATGAAACCTGCAGCATGGAAATCGTCACGGTCCCCGGTGTGAAAAACATGCTGTTCGGCGGAGAAGGTCTATTCAACACCGTGGTTCACGGTCCCGGCAGGATCATCCTCCAGACTCAGCCCATCAGCGCCGTAGCCGGAGCTCTGCGTCCCTTCTTCCCTTCGAGCAACTAAAAGGCTCCCGAAGGCCGCAGTGCAAAGGAGTGCCGCAAAAAAACTGCGCGCACTCCTTTTTTTATTTTTTCACTCCGCCCTTTCCTTCCGAAATCGGCAGCATCGCCGAATGAGGATGTGCCTTGCCGCCGTTTTCCATATCGTAGCTTCCCTCGATCACGAACACCGTTTCCTCGCAGATATTGGTGGAATAATCCGCAATTCGTTCCAGGTGGGAAGAGATAAACAGGAACATGACGCACTGCTTGGCGTTCTTAGGCTGAGCCTCGATCATCTCCATGAGCTCGTCGTACAGATTGCGGAACAATTCGTCCACTTCCTCGTCTGCTTTCCAAACCTTTCTCGCCAGCCGCAGATCCTTATTGACAAAGGCGTCAATGGAATTCTTCACCATCTTGGCCGCCATGTCCGCCATCCGCGGGATGTCGATCAGCTCTTTGATAAAGGTTTCGTTTTCAAAGCGGATCGTGTACTTCGCGATATCCTCGCAATGATCGCCGATCCGTTCCAGGTCGCGGATCATCTGCATGATGGAAATCGCCATTCGCAGATCTCCCGCCAAAGGCTGCTGAGTCGCCATGAACTTCAGGCATTTATCCGAGATCACGTCCTCCAGATCGTCGATTTTTTCATCGTCGTCGATCACCTGTCGGGCCAGCTCGCTGTTCTGCTCCTTTAACGATTTGACGGATTTGTGGATCGTCTCCTCGATCATGCCGGTCATGGCCAGCAGATCCTCCGTAATCAATGAAATTTCATGGTCCATTTGAGGCCGGTTCGTCATAATTGAATCCTCCTTTCATCAGCCGAATCTACCGGTGATGTAATCTTCTGTTTTCTGATTGGCCGGGTTGGAAAAAATCACTTCCGTCCGGTCGGTTTCGATCACTCTGCCGCTGAGGAAGAAGGAGGTGAAATCCGACACCCGCCCGGCCTGCTGCATGTTATGGGTCACGATGACGATGGTGTACTTCTCCACCAGCTCTTCCAGCAGTCCTTCGATTTTCGTGGTCGCTACCGGGTCCAGCGCGGAGGTGGGTTCGTCCATGAGGATTACCTCAGGCTCCACGGCCAGACATCTGGCGATGCACAGCCGCTGCTGCTGGCCGCCGGAAAGTCCGGTCGCGGATCGGTCCAGCCGATCCTTAACCTCCTCCCACAGCGCTACCTCCCGCAGAGTGCGTTCCACGATCTCATCCAGCTTTGCCTTGTTCTTTTCCCCGTGGATTCGCGGACCGTAAACGATGTTCTCATAGATGGACTTGGGAAAAGGGTTGGGCTTCTGAAACACCATCCCCACCCGCTTACGCAGGCCGATGACATCGCAGTCCTTTCCGTAGATCTCCGTACCGTCAAACTTGATGCTTCCCTCGATCGTCACCCCGGGGATCAGATCGTTCATCCGGTTTAAAGAGCGTAGAAAGGTGGATTTTCCACAGCCCGAAGGACCGATCAAGGCCGTGATCTTGTTGGCGTAAATATCCATTCCCACATCGATCAACGCTTGAAAGGACCCGTAAAACAGATTCATATTCGCGATTTCAAATTTTTTTTCCATACCGCAATCTCCTAATTCTCCTGTCATTTGCATCGATGGGCGCGGCTAGATTTTAGCCAGCCTGCGGCTGATCAGATTGGCCGCCAGATTGATGAGCAAAACAATGATGATC
>CAUHLX010000255.1 GCA_959606705.1 uncultured Bacillota bacterium
TTTCCAAAATGAATGAGCGGAATCGGACCGAAAAAGCGAACGGGCCCGTCGGTATGACCATTCCCGATCAACGCATAAAAGAAAATGGCTAAGGCTAGTATCAAAACCACACTCCAAACGATAATTTTAGCAAGGATCCCCTTCCGTCTCAGTTCCATTTCTCTTCTCCCTTCCATTCTATAATTCCTCGAATGACTTGCCAGCCGGCCGCGGCCGCAATAAATAGGATCCAGGAAAACAGCCACGCCATATAGAAAAAACTCACCAGCAGGTAAATCACCACCGTTATGGACCAATAGGCGCTCTTAAATGACGCCATCGCCGCACGCTGCCGTTGACTCTTTCCTCTCCACTCCTTAAAATCTTCCACCAGACTGTCATCCGCTCTCAAGTATACGGGACGTGTCATGTAATTGAATATCAATATTCCCGTGGCCACCGCAATGCACAGGAAAAAACCTGCCAACGCCCCGACTTCCAGGCCGAAGCTATCCCCTAATACGATCATTACGACGGGGCTCAAAATATAAAGGCCTACCGCCACGGCGGTCAAGAGCGCCCTTTGCTTCTGCTCTCTGGGATTTCGTGCCAGCAGCGGTTCCGGCTCTCTCACACTGTCGATCAACTCCGAAAGATCCCCGATCCCACTGATCACCGAATTGCAGCTTTCCGTTTCTCCCTTTCCCTTTGCAATCAGATCCTGATATTTATCCGTCAAATTCGCAGTGAGCTCCTCTTTCAGTTCTCCCATTTTTTTCGTGTGGGGCGCGTCCTCAAAAGCCTGCTCCACATAAGCGCGTATCTTATCCATTATAAGTCCCCTCCTAGAATCAGACGATCGATCAGTTCCTTGGCATAACGCCACTCCTCCACACAGCGCTGATACTGCGCCCTGCCTTCCGGAGTAACGGTATAATAGCGTCTCCTGGCCCCGGTGGTTTCATCTCCCCAGTAGGAAACGATGCAGCCCGCCTGCTCCAGCCGCCGAAAGGCGGTGTAAAGCGTCGCTTCCTTCAATTCATACTGTCCGCCCGTAATTTCCTGTATTGCCTTATTGATCTCATAACCGTAGCTGTCGTGTTCCAGCAGCTGACGCAAAATAATGGTCTCCGTGTGACCGCGAATCATATCGGATGCGATCGACAAGTGTTCCACTCCTTTCTTCCAGCTTATTTCAAATCATTTGAGATACCTTATTATTCATATATACAAAATAATACAACATACCTCGCCTGTCAAGGTATATATTTAAAAAATGAGCGATTTCATGTTGTTTCCTCCCATCAAAAAATCAGCGGCAGCTGCCATGCTCCCGCTGATTTTCTTTTTCGTTGGTAAAAGATCCTTCTTTCTTAATTCAGCCAGCGTTTATCTCCGGATTCTCCGGCATATCCCGGATGATTATCGAACCGCACCACTCCAACCTGGACGAGATCGGTAACCGCCTCCGTCACCTTCGCGTGGCCAATGGTCCCGAAGCCGCCGCACAGCTCGATCAAAATGACGCCCTCCGCTTCCAGCTTGACCGCTTCCTCGCAAGCAGACTCATAGCTGCCCACGCCTACCATAATCATCAGACTCTGTCCCAGATCCATTTCGGTTCTCCGCGCTTCCGTGATCTCGCCATTGATAAACATAAATGCCACTTTTCGTTTCATTCTTTTTCCCTCCTGAAAATAGTGATTAATCGATTACTTTAACGGATGTGATTACCGGCTGATTTTCGGCAGCCACCGTACCGTTGTCGTCTTCCGGCTGAACATCTTTGCAGATCTTGTCCACAATTTCCATCCCGGCGGTCACATAGCCAAAGGACGCATACTGTCCGTCTAAAAACGTACTGTCCGCCTGGACAATAAAGAACTGGGAACTGGCGCTGTCTTTTTCCATGGAACGAGCCATGGAGATCACCCCGCGGACATGAGAGAGATTGTTTTCCACTCCGTTTTCCGCGAACTCTCCTTTAATCGTCTCACCGGAACCGCCCATCCCGGTTCCTTCCGGGTCACCGCCCTGAATCATAAAGCCATCCATAATGCGGTGGAAGGTCAAGCCGTCATAAAAGCCATCTCCCGCCAGCTTCAAAAAGTTGGCAACGGTGATCGGCGCGGTCGTAGCGTCCAGCTCTACTTCGATCTTTCCGTAATTCGCTACGTCGATCTCTATGTGATGCAGCTCGTGACCGGGGTCCGCGACCGGCGGGGTATAGCTCTCTACCTGTGAATTATCCTGATCCGGCAGCTTCCCCGCGGGAGTCTTTCCTTCGTCCGTTTGTCCACAGCCGGCCAGCGCAAAGGCGCTCATCATCAAACACAATCCCAAAACAGCAATTCTCTTCCTCATACTTTCGTACTCCTTTTCTCTATTGTAAATTTAAATGGAAAACGATCAATCCCGGTGAACCAGTGAAATCAGCGCACCGGCCAAACAGATCACCGTAAAGGTGATAAAAGTAATCTGAACGATGGACAAAATCTCACCGGAGGAAGCCTCCGTTAGCATGGCCCCGCCGATTTGATGCGATACGATAAAGGTGACGATGGCCATGGAAATGGTCTGACCTCCGTTGCGCATGGCTGCCAGAAGTGAGGAGGCTACTCCATAATCCCGAGGTTCCACGCAGGACATCACCGCATTCGTATTTGGTGATGTAAAAAAGGCGAACCCAAAGCCGACGATCATCAAGCTCACGACGATCAGAGGGATGGGATAGTCCTCTCCAATGGGCAGGAAGGTCGCCAGTCCCAACCCACAGAACAGCATCCCCAGCGCCGCCAGGCGAAACGGCGAACGCTTATCGGAAAGCCGTCCCGCATAGGGGGACAACAGCGCCTGTACCACCGGCTGAAAAATAAGAATCATTCCGGAAATCTGGGAATCAAATCCCCGCACAACCTGCAAGTAAATCGACAGAATATATCCCAGCGCATAAGTGGCACCGTAATTCATCAGCGCCGCTAGATTCGCACATAGATAAGACTTGTTCTCCGTAAACATTTTCACTTGAACGATTGGGTATTGTGTATGAGTTTCATGCCAAATAAACACCAGAAACAGCACGATGCTCACCATAACCGCCGCTTTCGCGTACCAGCCGTCGGACAATGCCGAAAGACCGAACATCACCAAAACAATCATCGCGATAAACAGAACGCTTCCCGGTAAATCGAGGGCCGTTTCCTCCCTTTTTTCCATCTGCGGTTCTTTCATTTTAAAGACGGCCAGCAAAAAGGCGATCAGACTCACCGTAACCGTGACCACAAAGATGGATTTCCATCCGAAATAGTGGTTTAAAACACCGCCCACTACCGGGCCCGTGGACAGTCCGATATACGTGGCCGCGATGGAATAACCGATCATGCGGCCTTTGCGCTCCGGTGGAAAACTGCTGATCAAAAGCGGCTGATTCGTACTGAAAATCATGGCGCAGCCGACTCCTTGCGTGACTCGAAAGAAAAACAGAGCCCAGATGCTCCAGGCGAATACGCAGAGCAGTGCGCTGATCCCAAAGATAAAAATTCCGGTCCCAAAGATCAGCTTTCTCCCTTTCAAATCCGCCAGTCTCCCAAAAGGTACGGAAAAAGCAGCCGCTGTCAATATGTAGGTGGTGACTACCCAACCGATCATCGCGGCGCTGACGGAAAATTCGCTGCCCATGTCCGGCACGGACAGATTCAGCGCGCTTCCCGTAAACGTAGCGATAAACGAAGTAAGCATTACCACCGTTAATGTCACTTTTTGTGATCCTGTCATCCAAGCATCCTTCCCCTCTTTACACTCTGACATATATTTTATGCGAAAAAGGAGAAAAAAGCTCGTGTTTTTTCATAAATTTATCCTCTTATTTTAGACCCCATCGATTTTTTCTTTCATTCACTAAAAAAGCATTCCCGATAGAAGGCGTAAAACGTTCGTTCGGGAATGCTTCTCTTTTATTTTTACATAGACGGACCTTGTCAGAGCACAATACAGATAAAATATTCCTTTCCTTCGTCGGAAATTTTCTGTAAAGAACGTTGAATTTTGAAGCGGACGTGCTCCGGAACGTTGGTCAGCTTGTTCTCCATCTGCTCCGTTACCATTTCGTACAGCGATTTTCCAAAGATGTTGGTCTCCCAGATCTTTCCCGGATCGGTTTCGAACTCCGCCAGCAGGAACTTGATCAGATCCTCGCTCTGCTTTTCACTCCCTACTACCGGTGAGACCTCCGTGGTAATATCGGTGCGAATGATGTGGAGTGAGGGCGCTTTTGCTTTCAAGCGAACGCCGAACTTGCTGCCCTGTTTGAAGATTTCGGGTTCCTCCAGCACCATTTCCGAAAGCTTCGGCTGTACGATTCCGTAACCGCACTCCTCCACCTGGCCCATGGCGTCCTTCAGCTTATCATAGGATTTCTTCGCTTCGGAGAACTCCTTGATCAGCGCGAAGAAGCGGAAA
>CAUHLX010000256.1 GCA_959606705.1 uncultured Bacillota bacterium
GATTCGTTATAATGAAATGTTTCGTATGACTATATGACCTGGGAGCAAGTGAGAACGAACTCCGAAAAAACCTCCCCGAGACACAAAGGTGTTCCGGGGAGGTTTTTTTTGTCTGCGTCGTCATCTTTCGTTCAGATATTGGATAAATGCCATCACTGCGTGGACCTGCGCTTCGCTGAGTGACTCTATGGAGGCGATCAGCCGCTTTTTTTCCTGAGACAGGCCCTCGGGAAGCTTCCGGTCACCATTGAGTCGTTCCAGCGAAACACCTAGGCCTTTGGCCAGCTTGAAGGCCACTTCGAGAGCGACCGTTTTGTTTTTTCGATTAATAATGCTGCGGACAGTGGAATCGGTCAGTCCGCACATTCGTGCCACGTCTGAAATTCGCAGGGACTTCTCCTCCATAATATCCAAAAGGATTTCGTAAAAATACATAACATCCCCCCTTCTTATCACATTTCACATCAGCTTCCGGAGAAACTGAGCTCCTTGTTTCCGTTTACCGAATGCCGACGGATACGTCCCTGGATGATGGCGCGCCTGATTAAAAGCAGGCGTTTCAGAAGGACCGCTGATTTCATAGCAGTTTTCCTAATAGTAAGAGAACCCAAAGACTGTGCTGTGAATGAGGAAAATTTGGCTCTGGTCTGTCATATCCAATCAACAGGAGAAAAACTCTGACTTTAAGTATATCACGACGGGTAATATGGAAACAAGCACAAGTAAATTTGAGTTACCGTAAAACAGGAAGGAAAGAAACGGAGGAAGGAATAGAACTGAAAAAGTAAGAAAAATCCAATCCATGCATCCGTCGGGATGGCTTCCCCCAGGAATGCCCCTCTCTCATTTTGTTCTCTATCGTCACATTTGTTAGACAAACCTGCAAATTATAAAAAATTACTGAAAAATGTTGAGTTTTAACGCAACGCGTGATAATATAGAGACATAAATAACGCAATGCGCGAAATGAGGGGTGAATTAAGTGGAAAAATTAAACACTATTGCATTCATCAATCTAAGGGCAGAAATGATGAAAAAGCAGGTAACTGTTAAGGAACTCTCCGATTCTCTGAACATTAGAACGGATATTCTTCACAGCAAACTGGCCGGACGAGGGGACATCAATTTGGATGAGGCTCTGTGCATTGCGCGAGTATTTTTCCCCGAACACAGTGTGTATTATCTCTTTGAGGAATTGGTGGACCAAGGGCCTCCAAAGCAGAGTGCATAGATAGGGTGATGAAGAATGGAACCGATAACAACGTCAAGGCAGAGAGACTTTACTATCTGCGCAAGGCGGATACGGAATTGAAGCTGCTGCTGGTGCTGGTTGGAGTGGCCCGGGAGCAGAGATATATCAATGAACGGCGATGCCTGCGGCTTCAAACCAGAATCGTTGAACTCGGACGGATCCTGGGGGGATGGGTCAATCAGACAAAGGCTGCTCAAAGAAATGAAATCAAAGGTTAGGATATCGACATGGGGTCCGTTCTGTTTGGCAGCGTGGGTCGTCCGCGCCCAAGGGCCTTACTGGCAATCAAGGACTGTGCGACCGGCCCGGTTACGGCTTGGCCGGCGCGTCTTGAAGGAAGCTTCAAGGGAGAACGGCTCCCACACTTCGGTGGAAACCCGGAAACAGCATGACGCCAAGCTCGAAAGGAGATGCCGGCATGGATCAGACAGCATTATATGAGACCACCATCGACTACCGGAATTTGGAGCGGTGCTATTTTCACATCTGCCGGGGCCGGAAGCAGTTTAGCCGCCGGGCCGTGGAGTTTGAGATGGCCCGGGAATTAAATCTGGTGCGTCTGTGGCGGAGGATGAAACGGCAGCGGTACCGACCGGGGCCATACCACAGGTTCGCGGTCTATGAGCCTAGGAAGCGGATCATCAGCATCCCGGACTTTGAGGACCGGATCGTGCAGATGGCGGTGCATCGGACCTTGCTGACATTTTACCAGCCGAAATACATCAAGCATTCTTACGCCTGTGTCCGGGGCCGATCCTTGCAGATGGCGGTGGAACAGATCCGCCGGAACATGGGGGACGTGCTGAGGCGGTCCGGTGACGCTTGGGTGCTCCGGATGGACGTTCGGAGCTTCTTCGGCTCCATCGACCGGGAAGTCCTGAAGGAGATTCTGCGGAAAAAAAGCCCGGATCCCGCGTTTCAGAACTTGCTGGAAACGATCATCGACAGCAGTCCGGAGGGCGAGAGGGGGTTGCCGGTTGGCAGTGTGACCTCCCACGATTTCGCCAATATCTATCTGGACCGGTTGGATCAGTACGTGACGAGATTCCTAAAGATCGGGACCTACGTGAGGTACGTGGATGATGTGATTCTCGTGGTAGAAAGCCGGGAGAAAGCGAAGGAAGTATCTCGTCAGGTGCGAGCCTTCCTGGAAGACCGGCTTCATTTGAAGCTGAATGAAAAAACCCGAATCGCGGAAGCGGTCCGGGGCGTAAGCGTCTGTGGGTACCGGATCTTTCCCACCCACATGACCGTGCGAAGGCAGGCAGTGACCCGGATGAGACGGAAGATGAAAAAACTGCATCGGAAATATCAGGACGGGCAGGTCTCACAGGGAGCCATCCGTCAGAGCGCCTACAGCTGGGTAGGATACGCCAGAAAGAGCAATTCATATCTTATCACGAAACGGCTGTTTGAGCCGTATGACTATATACAGGTGGAACAGGAAGGAAAATGGTTCGGAGGCCCAGGGCCAAGCAGGAAGCACGGAGACCAAAACGGTCGCCAGGCGCTTGGGACGGAAGGCGACCGGGCTGGAAACGCCGGAACCGCGGGACGGGACCAAGGCGAAAAAGGAAAGAAAGAAGGGAAGACATGAAGATAGGGAAGGAAAGAGGAACCAGGACGAGGAAGCGTCGAAGTCTCCGGTCCAGGATCGCGCTCATGCTGGTGGTGGCCATGCTGGTGCCCGCTGGCGGGTGGGGATATGAGGAAGGGAAGAGTGAGAATGTTGTTTATGGTGGGGGGAGAGGCGACGTAGTCACCGCATCTGCCCTACAACCAGGTACATACATACGGATCGGAAAGGAAGGCCCCCTTGGGATTCTATATCCCATCGAGGACACCGAACCCCAATCCCAACTATTCACACTCGCCTTCGTCATCAGGGAGCCACGAGCGGTTATTTCTTCGAGGATAACGCAGGGCCGCTATTCGCCGGAAGTTGGATGTGATGCCCTAGGGCTGGAAGCGAATACCGACGTCGGCCTGGATCTGAGACAGCGAGGCTATCCAGGGTCCGCTGGGAACGAGGTGGACGAACTGATAGCCCAGTATGGTCCGGAAGGCCGCTATGACTACGGTGTGGTGAGCCAGGACATAGACCATCGCGACAAATGGTATGCGAAGAAAGTATATCTCCCCAGTGGCAGGAGGAATGCGGACCGATTCAACTCCCTCATAGATGCCCAGGTCGCAGAATGGAGGAGAACAGATCCAGCCATGGGCGAGTCCGTATACGCCTACTACGGCATTAAAAGAATCAGCGAAAAGGACCCTGTCACGGGGGCGCTTGTCTACGGGTACGCGACGTACCCGGCCATTCCGGTGGCTCAAGGACTGCTAGATGAGCAAGGCGCGGAGCCAGATTACATGGATGGCACGTCGTGGGCGACGTCACCCGCACGCATCTACCCCAAAGAAGGAGGCGTGAAAGAGCAACCACCATTCAAAGGAACATTCACCAACAAGGACGGAAGTGAAAACAAGCGATCCCCGGCCATCTACCCAACACAGTTCGTAGGGACGCCGAACGCACGACCGGAAGACCGGGTTGACGACGACATCAGTTATGTCCTGGCGTCCGCCGTCAATCTGGAAACCGCCATCTTTCTCACTGGGAACGGAACTGCAACTGATCCATATGTAATCCTGCTAGACCCCGGATATGTTCTCACAGGCATAAGCGGGGCAAAGACGATCCAAGTCCCCGGCGAGGGCGACACTGCCAAAGTATCCCAATATAAACCTGTCATTCAGATCAACCATGGCAATCCTACCACAGGGGGAGCATGGACCATAACCGGAGGCACCGACGGCGTAACCCTCGACCCCAACACCGGAGTCCTCACAGTCGATTCCGCTGCGCCTGCGGGACCGGTGACCATTACCTTTACCCCCAGCGGGGCACTGGACAATACGCCGGTGAGCATGGAAGTGGAGTTGACCCGAGACAAGTATGCTCAGACCATCGAGCTGTCCCCGGCCGCCATGGAGACCGGTTTTCCCGTTTCCGCGGGAGCGATCAAGAAGGTGCGCTTTGGCGCGTCAGTGACCGACCAGTACGGCGATCCCATCGTGGACCGGGCAGTGACCTGGTCGATGGAGGACACGGCAGGAGCGGCCATCGATTCGCAGACAGGCGAGATCACCCTCACCGGGACCAACTTTACGGA
>CAUHLX010000257.1 GCA_959606705.1 uncultured Bacillota bacterium
TCCTCCTCCGTTTCAAAAATTCCCTTTTTCTTTCTGGAAAGCATTTCTTCCAGCCGGTCGATATAAATTTCATAATTCGATACGTTGGGAACCCGTTCCAGACGATTGCTTTCAGGATAGTATTTCTTGCTGATCCCCCCGGCACCCAAAGCGAGGATCGTTTGATTTTCCTCCATGATACGGATGTTGTAGACGCTGGCCGTGTCTCCCTTGGCGTATCCCACGTTTTCGAAATTTCCGGTCATCTGCTTCTGCCGATAAAGATAATACGGATCATAACCGGCGGCGTCCAGCATTTCCCTGGAAATCCTCAGCATTTCCCGAACCACATTTCCCTGTCGATAGTTATAGCCCTCCGCCACCTCTTTCAGCTTAGAAGCCCGTTTTACCGCCAGAGTGTGCACTGTGATATTCTCCGGATTCAGACGCAGTATTTCTTCCAGGCTAGCTTGAAAATCCTCCGGCTGCTCTTTTGGCAGGCCGGCGATTAAATCGGCATTGACGATGGGAATTCCCTCTTCCTGTGCCAGGCGAAAGGCTTCCGAAATCTGCTGCGGACTGTGAGAACGACCGATCATCTCCAGCGTTTCCGCTTTCATCGACTGAGGATTGATGCTGATCCGTTCCGCTCCCGCCTCTCGGATCACCCGCAGCTTTTCCCGGGTAATGGTATCCGGGCGGCCGGCCTCCACCGTAAACTCCCTGGTTTTGGACAGATCAAAAGAATCGTTTACCCGCGCAAGCAGCTCTCGAAGATCCGCGGCGCTGAGGGTGGTGGGAGTACCGCCTCCGATGTACACGGACTCGGGATACCAGCCTTTCTTGGCCATTTCCTCTCCGGAAAAAGAAATTTCCCGATGCAGTGCCTCCAGATACGGTCCTACCTTTTCATAAGGCACTTGGTTTGACGTGAAGGAACAGTAAACGCACCTTGTGGGACAAAATGGGATGCCGATATAGAGGCCCACGGCCTTACGGTCGATTTCTCCCAGGAAGGCCCGCTGATATTGAACGAGAAAAGTCAAAAGCTTTGACTTCTCCGGGCTCACCCGATAATCCAAACAGAGCAGGCGTTCCGCTTCGCGGACATCTCCGCCCACCCGATCCAGGACTTCCCCGGCCAGCTTTACCGGGCGAACGCCGGTCAGCGATCCCCAATCCGGCAATTTCCCGGTGGCTTTTGCCAACTGGTCAAACAGATACCGTTTGCCCTCGTTTTTTTCCGTCAGCCCATCCGGAAGGGAAATCCGCAGATCCTCCGGCCCTCCTGCCAAATAAAGATCCGCCTTTTCCTTTACGATTTCATATTGGGAAGGCTCCAGGAACATCTTCACCAGCTCCGCGGCCTCGTAGGTGTTGATCAATTGATTGAAATAAATTCTATACAAAGGGATTGTGCTCCTTTTCAAATCCTATGGTGGTGGTCCCCATATGTCCGGGGAATACCTGGGTGTCATCCGGCAGAGGATAAAGCTTTTCCTTTACCGACCGGATCAGTGCCTGATAATCCCCTCCGGGAAAATCCGTCCGGCCGATGGACTGGGCGAACAGCGTATCTCCGCTGAACACACAATTTCCTAGCAGGATGCACATTCCTCCGGGAGTGTGCCCGGGGGTGGACAAAAAGGTCATTTCCATATTTCCCACTTTTAAAGTATCTCCGTCTTCCACGTACCGATCCGCGATCAGCTCGATTCGCCGCCCCGTAGTATCCGGTGAAAGATTCAACGCGGAGTTGGCCAACAGCTCCTTTTCCAGACTGCTGGCAATCAGCTGCGCCTGCGGATAATCCCCGCGGTACTGCTCCACACCGCCCATATGGTCGCCGTGACCATGGGTTAGAATGATGTATTCCACCGACAAGCCCTGTTTCTTCACCGCATCAGTCAAGCTGGCGTTATAGCCGCCGGGATCGACGATAAAAGCTTTGTTCGTTTCATCGGACACCAGATAACAGTTGACCTCCAGCAGTCCGGTATAAAAGTGTTGTATTTTCATATTCAGTCCTCCGTCAGAACGTTTTTTTACTGTCTAAGAGCAGAGTCACCGGGCCGTCATTGTGGATTCGCACCAGCATTTCCGCCTGAAAGACTCCTTCCTCCACATGTACGCCAAGCTCTTGGCACCGTTGGATAAAGGTGCGGTACAGCCGATTGGCCTCCTCCGCGCCGGCCGCGCCTATGAAGCTGGGCCGCTTTCCTTTCCGGCAGTCACCGTACAGCGTAAACTGAGAAACCGCCAGAAGCTGTCCGCCTACGTCCTTGACGGAACGGTTCATCTTTCCGTCTTCATCCTCAAAAACACGAAGACCTGTGATCTTCTCGGCTAAATAAGCCGCATCCTCAGGTCCGTCGCCGCTCCCTACTCCTAACAGTATCATAAGGCCGGTTCCTATGGAACCGGTCACCCTTCCTTCTACCGAAACGTCCGAACGCAGCACTCGCTGCACCACTGCCCGCATCCCGTCTCTCCTTTACATAATCGCCCGGTAAACATCCGCCACGCCGGGAACCATCCGCAGCTGCTTCAGCACCTTTTCCATCTGTCCCGTGTTGGAGATGGAGAGGGTCATGGTGATGTTGACCACTCGGTCCTTGGCGCTCTTGGCATTGACACCGGCGATGTGTACGTCCATATCCTCGCACACTCGGGAAAGATCCGAAAACAGTCCCTTTCGGTCCTCCGCCAGAATGTTGATATCTGCGTCATAGGCGATATTCTGTTTTTCCGTATCCCATTCGACCTCGATGAACCGCTGCCGCTCTTCCTCCGGAAGGGACAGGATGTTCACGCAGTCTTTTCTGTGAATTGAAATTCCCCGGCCTTTGGTGATAAATCCGATGATCTCGTCTCCGGGAACCGGATTGCAGCACTTGGAAAACCGAATCAAAAGGTCGTCCATTCCTTCCACCGTAACCCCGGTAGTGTTTTGAGTCCGGCCCTTCTTTCTATGTTCAGCGGCGACCGCCTCTTTTTCCTTCTGCTTCAGCTCCGCCTGCTTTTCTTCGTGGTAATAGCCCTGCAGCATGATCACGACCTTGGACAGCATGACGCCGCCGTAGCCGATGGATGTGTACAGGTCGTCGGCCGAGGCCAGATTAAAAGCCTTCGCCGTCTTGTTGATCCACTGACTCTTTAGAATGTGCTGTGGATCATATCCTTTTCTCTTGAGATACTTTTCCAGCATCTCTTTGCCTTTTTCCGTGTTTTCGGATTTGTTTTCCCGTTTGAGCCACTGACGAATCTTATTTCTGGCCGTATTGCTCTTGACTATTTTGAGCCAGTCGATCGATGGGCCCTTGCTGCTTGCGGAAGTGACGATATCCACGATCTCCCCGTTTTTTAGGGTGTAATCGATGGGAACCATCTTGCCATTAACCTTGGCGCCGATACATTTCGCGCCGATGGCCGAGTGAATTTTAAAAGCAAAATCCAGAGGCGTAGAACCTGCGGGCAATTCGATGACATCGCCCTTAGGCGTGAATACGAATACCTGATTGGAGAAGAGATCGACCTTTAACGTCTCCATGAACTCCTTGGGGTCGTTCATGTCCTTCTGCCACTCCAGCGTCTGCCGCAGCCAGGCTAGCTTCACCTCTTCTTTGTCCGTTGAAATACCTTCTTTATATTTCCAATGAGCGGCGATGCCGTATTCCGCGATCTTGTGCATCTCAACCGTCCGAATCTGAATCTCGAACGGGTCCCCGTTATCTCCGATTACTGTGGTATGCAGTGACTGATAACGATTGGGCTTGGGCATGGCAATATAGTCCTTGAATCGGCCCGGAATCGGCTTCCACATGGTATGCACCACACCCAGTACCGCATAACAGTCCTTGACCGTGTCCACGATCACTCGGACCGCGGTTAAATCAAAGATTTCATCCAGCTGCTTGTGCTGAAATTTCATCTTGCGGTAGATGCTGTAAAAATGTTTGGAACGGCCGGTGATCTCATAATGCAGGTCCAATTTGTCCAGCTGTTCCCGAATCTGGGCGATGACTTTTGTAATATATTCTTCCCGCCGATCCTTTTTCATGTTGACCTGTTTTACCAGATCGTAGTAAAAATCCGGCTCCAGCATCTTCAGCGCGATGTCCTCCAATTCGAATTTCATCGCGTAGATTCCCAGACGGCTGGCAAGCGGCGCATAGATCTCAAGGGTTTCATTGCACTTGTCCCTGATCTGCGTCTCACTCATATAGTTGATGGTGCGCAGATTGTGGAGGCGATCCGACAGCTTGATGATCAGAACGCGAATGTCCTTGGACATGGCCAGGAACATCTTTCTCAGATTTTCCGCCTGACGTTCCTCCTTGCTCTCATACTTCAGAGAGCCCAGCTTGGTCACGCCATCCACCAGCAGCGCCACTTCCTCGCCGAAATCTTTTTTTAAATCTTCCTGAGTA
>CAUHLX010000258.1 GCA_959606705.1 uncultured Bacillota bacterium
GATTCCGGCGATGGCCTTAGCCAGCTCCTTCTTTCCTTCGATGTTGCCCTGTCTGGCGATCATGATCCGCTGAGCCTGCGGCGAACCCGCCCCGTGGAGGGATTCCGTCCGGTAGCCTACCGCCGCCGAGCCCAGACAGATGTTTTCCAGGAACCGCAGAATCCGCATCCGATTTTCCGTTGACACCTCCGGCGACGCCGCAAAGTACTTATTGCAGATGTCCCCCACGGTCTCCCCCTTTCTCCCCACCTTCAGGTCCGATTTGAAATCCTTCTCCGAGGGCATGGTCACCATCAGGCCCCCCGCGATATCCTCCGCCAAACGCACGATCTCGTAGGGGAAGCGGGTCACGTTCTGCTTGCACACGTTGGCCAGCAGCAGGTCGATCTGGTAATTCCCCGCCTTGGTCGCATGGCCCTCCGCGGAGCAGGCGATACCGCAGCAGTACAGCGTCTCATTCAGATGGGTCATCTCGATCAGCTTATCTTTGATGTGAGACGCCTTGGCCGCTCCGTTGTACTCCGCCGCCAGGGCCGCCGCTCCGATCACCACGTCCCCTACCCCTACCTTGCAGCCGCCATAGCTCTGACGGTGATAGCCTGCGAACCGTTCCACCATCATCCCCGCAAAGGAATATTCTCCGCACAGGAAGATCCGCTCGTTGGGGATGAACACGTTGTCGAACACCACCAGCGCTTCCTGTCCCCCGAACTGCTTGTTCCCCAGGTCCACGTCCGCTCCCTCTTCCAGCTTTCTGGTGTCGCAGGACTGACGGCCGTAGATCATGAACAGACCCTCCGCGTCCGACGGCACCGCAAAGGAGACCGCGTATTCCCGGTCCGCCTCCCCCATGGCCATGGTGGGCATGATCAGATGCTCGTGGGAATTGACGGAGCCAGTCTGGTGGGCCTTCGCCCCCCGCACCACGATTCCCTCCGCCCGTCTCTCCACGATATGTACGAACAGATCCGGGTCCCTCTGCTGAGACGGCGCTCTGCCCCGGTCCCCCTTGGGATCCGTCATGGCTCCGTCCACCACCAGGTCCTTCTCCTGCACGTAGGTCAGGTACTTCTTAAAATTCTCGTGATAGTGCGTGCCGCAGGCTTCGTCCGTTTCAAAGGTGGTGGAGTAAACCGCGTTGAAGGCGTCCATGCCCACGCAGCGCTGGAAGCAGGAGGCGGTCTTCTGACCCAGAAGCCTCTGCATCTTCACCTTTTTCATCAGATCCTCGGTACTCTGATGCAGGTGGGAAAACCGATTCACGGTTTCTCCGGTCAAATTGGATTTGGCGGTCATCAGGTCCGCGTATTGAGGGTCCTGCGCCAGCTGGTAAGTCATGGCAATACAGTCGATGGACGGACGGATCATGGGATGGTCCACCCAGTTCTCCACCTGTTCCCCGAATAGATACACTCTGGTTTTCAGCTTCCGCAAGCTTTCGATATATTGTTCCCCTGTCATCAACATGTCCTTCCCACCTCATCCTTTCACCAGCTCCGCCGCCTTGACGATCTCCGCCGCGGTCAGGCCGAACTGCTCTTTCAAATACGATAGCTTGCCGACTTCGCCCTTCCGGTCCTTCACCCCCACGAAGGCGATTCTCGTAGGGAGCCGCTCCGACAGCGCTTCCGCCGCCGCCGAGCCCAGTCCGCCGATCACGTTGTGGTTCTCCGCCACCACCACTGCCCGTGTTTTGGCCGCCGAAGCGATCAAGGCCTCTCGATCCAGGGGCTTTACGGTGTGCATATTGAGCACCTCGGCATCCAAGCCTTTGGCCGCCAGAGTCCGGGACGCGTCCAGCGCCTCCGCGACCATAATTCCGCCGCATACGATGGTCACATCCTTTCCGGCTTTGATCAAATCCGCTTTTCCCAGGTGGAAACGATAACCCGTTCCGTGGACTTCCGGAGCCGTCTTGCGATAGAGCCGCAGGTAAACCGGGCCCGGATGCCGGATCATAGCCGGCACCAGCTGCTCCAGTTCCACCGCATCCGCCGCTTCTAAAATGGTGAGATTGGGGATGCTGCGCACCACGCCGATATCCTCAAAGGTCATGTGCGTTCCTCCGTTCAGCTCCGCGGTGATACCGGGGTCCGTGCCGATGATCTTCACGTTCTGGTTGGCATAGCAAATGGAAATAGCGATCTGATCGCAGATTCTCCTGGTGGCGAAGGCCGCGAAGGTGTTGATGATGGGAATCATCCCGTAAGATGCCATCCCGGCGGCAATTCCCGCCATGTTCGCCTCGGCGATCCCCGCGTCAAACGCTCGGCCGGGAAACATCTGATGCAGCTTCAGCAGTCCGTCCGCCTTCCCCAAATCTGCGTCGATGGACACGATCCGTTCGTCCGCTTCCATCTCCTTGGCGATGGCCTGAAATAAGACCTCTCTCAGTTCCATTGGTCACATCCCCCTTCCAACTCCACCAGAGCCCTTTCCACCTGCTCCGCGGACAGAGGCATGCTGTGGTTCGCCGCCCCCAGTTCTTCGATGAAGGAAACTCCTTTTCCCTTTATCGTATCGAGAACGATCATCTTCGGCCGGCCATCCTCTTCCTTTTGCAGAGCGGCTGCCGTGTCTACGATCGCTTCCACATCGTGCCCGTCGATCCGCGCGGCGGAAAAGCCAAAGGCCTCCCACTTTTTCACCGGATCCAGCAGGCCCATGACCTGATCCACCGTCCCGTCGATCTGCAGCTTGTTGTAATCCAGGAAAACGATCAGGTGGTCCAGCTGATACTGCGCCGCCGCCATGGAGGCTTCCCACACCGTTCCTTCCTGACTCTCTCCGTCTCCGATCACCGCGTAGATGGTTTCCGTGCCGCCCCGGAGCTTCGCCGCTTTGGCGATCCCTACCGCGCAGGAAATCCCCTGACCCAGAGAGCCGGCCGTCATGTCGATTCCCGGAGTCTTAGTCATGTCACAGTGACTGGGCAGATCCGTGTGCGGCTGATTCAGAGTCGCCAGCTGTTCCGGAGGAAAGTAACCCTTTAGCGCCAGCGCCGCGTAAAGCGCCGGACCGGCGTGCCCTTTGGATAGAACCAGACGATCCCGCCCTTCCATCCGCGGATTTCCCGGGTCCACGTTCATCAGTTTAAAATACAGCGCGGTGATCACATCCGCCGCCGACAGACAGCCGCCCACGTGACCCTGTCCCGCCGTTCCGATCATCTTGATAATCTCCCGGCGGACCGCTTTCGCCCGGGCCTCCAGCCGTTCTTTTTCCTTCCGATCCATCCTTGCACCTCATTTTCCTTTTTCGCTTGTCTTGTTCTATTTCGCTGATCCTTCGGGCCTTTCAATTTTAACGTAATAGTTTCCCAGCTTCGTCACCTCCAGCCGGTAGCCCGGCAGCACGGTAATGGTGGTGGTGGGTTCCTCGATGACCGCCGGTCCCTCTACATACTGTCCGCAGTGGATGTCTCTGCCGTTGTAAATCGGCGCGTCCACCCGTTCCTTGTATTCGCGGAAATACATTTTTCTCGTTCCCATGGGCACCGCCGGCCCCTCATGGGTCTCCTGATCGATGGGAAGCAGGGTACGCTTCTGGTCCACTTCGCCAATGGCTCTCAATCTCCAGCCAAAACAGAGAACATAGCTATCGTCCTTTACGGCAAACTGTCTGAAGTGCTCCGCGTGGAAAATTTCTTCCATTTTATGTACCAGCTCGTCGGTAAAACGGAAATCCGCGTTCATATTCTCTTCGATGAGCACGGATAGATCCCAAGCCTGAGAGGGATAGCGCCCTTCCATGTACAGCTCCACCTTCTGCTTCGACCGTGGGATATTGTTCTGCCGGAAAAACGCCTCCGCCTCCCCGTACAGCTCCCGCAGCTTTTCCGTGACCACTTCTTTTTCAAAGGAGCGGGATTCCTGATAAAGAATGGCGGAAAACTCCTTGATCAGATTGGAGAATACCCCGCCCGCCGCGCTGAGACCGCCGGCCGTCTTGGGAATCAGCAGCTTGGTCATCTCCAGACCGATGGCCAGGGGGATGGCGTGAACACCGCAGGCGCCGCCTCCCGCCACCATCACGTAGCCTCGGGGGTCCACCCCCTGCCACACCGTGACATCCTTGATGGCCTTTACCATGTTGGCGTTCACCGTTCCCCAGATGGAATAAGCGGCGTCATACACCGACATGGAAAGCGGTCCGGCAATCTCCCGCTCTATGGCCGCGTAAGCTTTCTCCACGTCCAGCTTCATCTTTCCGTCGTTGAAATGATCGGGGTTCAGATACCCTAATACCGCATTGGCGTCGGTCACCGTAGGCAATTCACCGCCCCGCCGGTAGCAGACCGGCCCCGGCACGGAGCCCGCGCTTCCGGGACCCACCCTCAGCATTCCGCCCGCGTCCACCCAGGCGAT
>CAUHLX010000259.1 GCA_959606705.1 uncultured Bacillota bacterium
GCTGGCGGCGATCCGCCCTTCCAAAAAATCCATGATTCGCCACCCGAAGCCCTTCCCTTGCGCCTCCGGAATCACAAAGAGCCTGCCGATGTGATTTTCCATCACACAGCCCGTAGCCACGGCTTCCTCGCCGTCGTAAAACAGATACATCTCGCCCTCTCCCATGTCCCGGCGAATCGCGGCTTCACAGTGCAGGTCACGAAAGAAACGCACTACGCCGTCCGAATAATATCGCGGATATGTCCCGTCGATGGAACGCAGCACCACCCTTCGGGCAAGCTCCACCTCTTTTTCACCGATCCGCACGGGACGCAGCTCGCGCCGCTCCTTGGTTTTTAAAAAAAAGGACTGAGGATCGACGGCCCGCATGGTGGCCAGAATTCCTTCCAGGTGGTCGTACTCGTGCTGAAGCAGCTCGGACTGATCCCCCGCAAGCTCCCTTCGGCATTCCTCCCAATCAAGATTTCGATAGGAAATCACACAGCGGCGATGACGCCGGACCTTGACCAGAAGCTCCGGGAAAGACATGCAGTCGTCCGAAATCTCCATCATTTCCTCATCGGGAAACTCCAGGCTGGGATTGAGAAACGCTTCTCTCCATTGTTCCGTACACAGGTAAATCACCCGCTTGAGCACGCCGATCTGTGGAGCCGCAATGGCTCTGCCCGCTCCGTAAACCCGTCGAAACTCCGTCATGGTGTCGTGCAGATCGGAAACAACCGCGTTCATTTCCGCCAGCTCTTCTAGACGTACCTCCTGGCTTTTTCGATACAGTGCCGGATCTCCCAATCGTAAAATATTCCGTTTCATCCTCGATTCTCCTTAACTAGTTTGCTTGAATTGCTTCCTCGGTATTTGAATATTGTTTGTCTATGTTGATGACCTCCTCGATCACCGCGCCGTAATTATCCGTCACCTGAATCTTCAGTTCGAATACGTCCCCTTTCCTGCGCCGAATCTTCTCATCGATTGTCGTGTAAAAATTAGCGGAGGTGATCTGTCCGATTTCCATATCACCGGAGTATTCCATTCCCTCACTCACGATCCCCTTGGAATCAAAGGTCTCGGAAAAATCAACGGACATCTTTTTTAAGGGTTCTCCGTTTTTTAGTAAAGTGACGGTTCCCTTCACGGGCCAATTGGTGAGCCGATATCCGTTTCCTTCCTCCCACTCATCCAGATACGAGGGCTCGATGGTGGTCATCAGCTGGCCTTCCACCGGATCGACAGGGAACTGGTTTTCCATTTTCATCACATACTGGCTGCGCATGCGAAACACAGTTTCCAGCACCTGATTTTTCGTCTGCCCGTTGGCCTCCAGTCCGATGGACAGCTTCAACTCGTCGCAGAGAGGAATCGTCATTTCAACGGAAAACACATTATGGACGTCCAGGACCCCTTCCGCTTCCACCGTCTCCTGCCCCTTCCCCGTGACGGCAAAGCGCGCCGACATCCCGGAGACAAAGGTTTTGGGCGTCGCGGATATCTTGATCACCGCTTTTTTCTCCCTAGCGTCCACGCGGACGATTTCCCAGGAATAGTCCGACACGATCCGTTCCTTCTGGTCCAGCTGCTCCTGCAAACTGGAAGTAAAGGCGCTCAGCTGACCGTTGACGGAGGACTCAATCCCGCCGATCCAGGCTTGAAGCATCGAGTTTTGGCTTTCCAGCTCATTGATTTTTTGAAAAAAATAGCCCATAAAACACAACAGCAGGACCGCGGTAAAAATACCTGCTGAAATTCCCAAAAGCTTTCCCCATTTCCGCTGCCGCCTCACAGCCGGCTTTCCAAAAGGAGATTCCCTCTTCTCCGCCTCCGAATCCGGATTTTCTTCCCCGGCTTCTCCGGTTTCCACCGCCAGCAGCTCTCCCACCGACACACCGAAGATTCGGGATAATTCCACCAAATTGTCAATCGTGGGAACCGCGATACCCGACTCCCATTTTGAAATGGCCTGACGTGACACATTCAATAATTCGGCCAGCTTTTCCTGAGAATAACCAGCCTTTTTTCTCAACTCCTGTATTTTCTCCGCAATGGTCATCCTGCGTCCCCCCTTCGTTTGTCTCATCCTACCCAAGTTCCTCAAATCAGACTACCAACCAGCCGTTTCTTTTTCGCAACCGCTGGTTTCCTTTGTGGAATTTCAACGGGTTTCGTCATTAAGAGCGTACCGTCACGGAACGAATTAGAATAAGCCGTCCCCGCTTTTATTCGGATTCGGCTTCTTTGCTTCGGGCGCAGTGTTTCCACTTCATCTTTCCTTTTTCTTGATTTCGTTCAAACCATTCCAGGATTTCGGTCAGATTTTCCTTCTTGACGAAGTCTCCGCCGTTTTTCATCACCTCGAACATCTCCCGGTCCTTCGGATCAAGCTGAGTCCCTTTCCGCATGGCCTTCTCCAGGCTTTTCACGGCGCCGGACAGCATGATCTTCTTCACCCCCTTGAGCTTGGTATGATCCACGCCGCCCTGAAGATAAAACAGCGTCGTAAAGTCTTCGATCTCATTGTCTTTTTTTAACTTGGCCATGAGAGTATCACCGGGGGAGCTGACGCCTACCGCGATCACCGCCTTGACAAAGTATCGGGCCGCGGTCTCCCAAAAACCCGAGATCTTTCCGCCCATGAGCCAGCCCATGTAGATTATTTCATCCCCTCGATCCAGACGAAAATCGGCCTCTTCTTTAGATAGGTAAGGAATTCCCGTGGCTTCCGAAAGCATCTCGGCGTAACGTTTGGTAAATCCGGTGTTTGATTGGTAGATGATGGCCTCCATATTTCATTGCGCTCCTTTCACGAACACATTAAACAGCTTTCGTTATTTTTCTATTCTACCATCAACCACCGGACATTTCCACATAAAACCCTTGGCTGGTTATCCTAAATAAAGAGATTGGTGTCGGAAGTTTCCGCGGAACCCAGGAAGGTGGCGACCCCTCCGATTTCCACGCCGTCGATCAATTCTTCCTTGCGAATTCCCATCACGTCCATGGACATCTGACAGGCAACGATGCGAATCCCCGCGTCCAGGGCGGAGCGTATCAGCTCTTCCAGAGAGGAAACGTTTTTACTCTTCATTACGGAACGAATCATCTTCGCTCCCATGCCTCCCATGTTCATTCTGGATAGCCCCAGCTTGCGGCTTCCTCTGGGCATCATTTTCCCAAACATGGATTCCACCAATGTTTTCTTGACCCGCACCTTCTCGTTCTTCCGCAGAATGTTCAGTCCCCAGAAGGTGAAGAACAGCGTGACCTTCCGACCCATGGCGGCGGCGCCGTTGGCGATGATGAAGGTGGCGATGGCCTTATCCAGTTCTCCGCTGAACACCACCATAGTCTTGTCGTTACCGGCGGAAATCGGGGACGCGGCGCCGTTCAAATCACCGGAAGCGGGACAGCAGGCTTCTTCTCCGGCCCCTTTTTCCAAAACAACCTCGTAGACCCCTTTCTCCTGTGCGACGGATACCAGCCGATTTCCGGTCCGTTCACACCAGACATCGATATCCGAGGCAAAGGCCGGATCGGTGGCGCGGACACACAAGCGCTGTCCCCGTTCGATGCCCTTCACCCCCTCCGCCACCTTCATGATCGGTCCGGGACACTGAAGGCCACAGGCGTCTACGGCCAGCGTTTTTACCGCGCCCACTGGCGATGAGGAAGCCGCAGCCTTCTCTTCCGCCGCCTTCTCTTCCGCCGTCTTTCCCGTCTGACACAGCGGCCGAATCTTGGACAAGTCCTTATGATGAACCTGGGTGTAGGTCTTATAGCCTCCGCTGAGATTCGAGACGTCAAAACCGTGCTGCGAAAGAATCCGCGCGGCGATATACCCTCGTAAGCCTACGCGGCAGGTCACGTAAACCGGTTTGTTTCGATCCAGACGATCCAACCGATCCCGCAGCTCATCCAAGGGAATATTGATAAAGCCGGGGATGCTTCCCATCATCACTTCATCCGGGGTGCTCACATCTATCATCGTAACCTTGGAAGGGTCCAGGTGGGGAAGGTCCTCCGCATAGAAAACCTTCACGTCCCCCTTCAACTGATTGGCCGCCGTAAAGCCCAGCATGTTCACCGGATCCTTGGCGGAAGAATAAGGGGGCGCATAACAGAGCTCCAGCTCTTCCAGATCGTAAACCGTACCGGACAGCCGGATCACCGCCGCCAGCACGTCGATTCTCTTTTCCACCCCTTCATATCCCACCGCCTGAGCCCCCAGCACCTTGCCGTCCGGCGCGAACAGCAGCTTCAGACTAAGGGGGGTCGCTCCGGGATAATAAGAAGCATGGGATTGAGGGTGTACGTAGGTTTTCAAGTATTCGATTCCCTGAGCAAGCGCCTGTTTTTCATTCAGT
>CAUHLX010000260.1 GCA_959606705.1 uncultured Bacillota bacterium
TGATGATCTCTTCCTCCCGTTCCCGGGTGTAAATCCCATGCTCCGACAGGAGCAGCGGCCGGTGATAGAAATGCTTGGCCATGCTGGCCCAGATCCCGGAATAACCGGTGGCTACGCTATGATATAAATCCGCTTCTTTCGTCTCGCTCCGAAGCACCATGAAAAGAGGCAGATACATGGAACGAATGGTCCACAGAAAATCCGTAAAAGGAATGCGGGAAAACTGCTTTTCGTAAAACCCTTCCACGATTTTCAAAAAGTCCTCTCCCATCAAGAGTCCGTTGAGAGACAGTTGGGGATCGTTGAAGCATTCGAATACCTCATCCCAAAGCACATCCTCGGAAAATACCAGACTTTCCAGCGCCGTCCTCGCCCGACCCGATAGCCGGAGCCCGGAATCTCCGCGATGATGCCAGTCGTGATCCTGCAAGTAGATTTCGCTGACATCCACCACGTTTTCCGGCAGGGCCATAAAGAAATCTCCCCGCTTCTGCCGGTCGGCAACCACCGTCTGAATGGAGAATTCCACCTCCGGCATCCAGCGAATCATCATGTGGATCCAGCTGGCGACCCCTCCGCAGACGTGAGGATAGCTGCCCTCTGTTACGATGCAAACTTTCATTGATAGGCCTCCTTCTGTTTCAAGCGGACGGAAAGCTCCGGCTGGCTGGCGGTGATCAGGTAAATCCCCTCTTCCAGCCGCTGACCTCTTCCGCCCTCCACCTCCTCGATCTCCTTCTCCGTGCGCAGCAGGAAATACAGCTCCGTATCAAAGTGAGCGATCCGCACCTCCACGCGATCCTCTTCATAGGTGATTTCCGGCGCCTGATTCAGATAACGGGCGGTGCGCAGCGCGGTCTGCGCGGCGTTCAGGCCATCCATTTTCTCATAAGGCTGAAAATAGGTGTGGATATTACGGGACAGCTCCTTAAAGGCTTCCTTCCAGTCGTAGCGTTCGCTTTCCGGAAACCAAATTTCCTCCATGTCCACGCGGTAGGTGACCACTCCCAAGGCGGTGGCCATGCTTTTCAGTCTCAGCCACTGCTCATCCTCATACCAGAAGCCCTCGGCCACCGCCGGCAGATTTACGGTGCTTCCGCCCACCCGATGAAACGCAGGGTCTTCCTCCCAGCCGCTGATCACGGAGGTGATTTCACAGTTGGCGGACCCCTGCTCGAGACAAGGCTGCCACTGGGTTTCTCTCATTTCATTCCTCATCAGAGAATCAAAATGATATTGAGGCAATTCCTCGCCGTATGATTCTCTCTGGGTCAGGAGCTCCTCCCCGGTCATTCCCGCGCTTCCGGAGAGTCCCAGCTCCCCCCGCACTTTGGCCAGCTCGGTTTGGAAAAAGGACAGAAGCTGCGGATCCCGGTCCGTCTCCTGCCCGGGATCAAAGGAACGCACCGCGTACAGGCTGGGGACCAAACCGTTTTGGGAACAAAGGGTCAGCAGATCCGGCAGGGCGATGTCTTCCTGAAATCTCAGAGGAGTCCTGGAATACCTCCGCAAGAGCTCCTCGCTCCCCTCCTGGGACAGACAGGGAAACCCCTTCACGAAAAAGGCCTTGGCGTTGATCACGGGGTAGAGGTAATCCGGATAAATCTCCGAAAACAGCGCCGACAGAAAACCCGCGCCGCCCACGTCCTCCAAGAAGGGGCCATTGACCGCGTAAACTTGAACTCCCTCTCCTTGGTTTCTCCAGATCAGCGGCGGAAGCTCCTCGTTCTCGATCCCCAGCTCCTTCTGACCCTCGACCAGTCCCACGGCATATCCTTTACAGGTGGAATCCAGCTCCACCTGCTGAGCCGTGATCTCCAGCTTCGGATACTCGAACAGCCCCCCCAGGAGAAAACCGGACAGAATACGAATTCCCTCCTGCCGATACGCGCCGCCGGCTTCTTTTATACCTAGGAGCTTCAACAGCTCCTCCTCCGTTTCCGCAAGCTTCGGCAGCTCCGCAAAGATCACGGAAACACCCCGTGCCATCTGTTCCTTTAAGGCGGCCGCGTCGTACACTCCCGTGCTTTGACTCGAGGCCAGGATCAAAACCTCCGCTTCCGGCCAAAGCTCCGGGCTCACGTCGTAAATGGTGTCCACGTACACCGCCTTTCGCTTCATGAGACCCAGCATCTCAGGCAGCGCCCGGGAGGCCGGGGAGGCCGCCGTCTCTCCGCCGGTGACCACGATACAGCCGACCTCGCCCGACTCCTGATCCATAGAAACCGCCTGAGGGGAAACCGCCGCCGGAAGAGTCTTCTCGTCCTTCCGGTTGTTCAGCTCCACATCGCCGCCCGCCGCCGCGAAGGTAGCGAAGTGAAACAGCAGGAACACGCCCAGCATCAGCAGTGTCAGTTGGATGAAATTACGCCGTGTGATCATCCCGTTCCTCCTTCTCTTTCCAGCTTTGATGATGCTTGGCAATGTCTCTGTTGAACACACGGTATTTTAGCATGACGGTAAGGGTGCTCAGCATCATGTTGATCATATACCAAATCGGCTTCCAGCCGTCGTGCATGCTGGTGCCGCTCTCCCTGGGATGCATGATGGCGGGAATCTCCACGATGCGGTACCCCTCGTAAAACATCTGCATGATCATGTTGATGTCCGCGTAGCCGGGATCGAAACGGTTGTAGCCCGCGTAAAATTCCACCACCCGCCGGGAGAGACCCTGCAATCCCGAAGTGGGGTCGGTGATAACCTGTCTGGTGGCCAGACGGATCATCGCGGAAAACATGCCAATGGCCATTCGTTTCAACCGAGAAACCGGAAAAGATTCCGCTCCCGAAAGAAAGCGGGAACCGATGACTACGTCAGGCTCGGGTCCGCTCTTCCCGGAGGCTTCCGTTTCTCCCCGCAGAGCCTGATAGAGCCGTTCCACATTCTTCACGTCATGCTGTCCGTCCGCGTCCAGCTGAATCACGTAACGATAGCCGTGCTTGGCGGCGTATTTATACCCCGTCTGCAAGGCGGAGCCGTAGCCCATGTTGTAAATCAGGTTCACCACCTGCACGGGAAAATCGGCGGCGGCGGCGGCGGTCCGATCCTCCGAATGGTCGTTGACCACCAGCACATCCATCTTTTCGGCCAGCTCCAGACGGAAGAATTCCTCCAGCAGCTTTTCGATTCGGCCCGCTTCGTTGTGCGCCGGAATCAATATCAATACTTCCTTCATCGGCCGCCCTCCTCTTCTCCGTTCAAAAATTGTTTGAGATGCTCCAAATGGAGGCTCCAATCGAAAGCCTTTCTCCGGTTGTTTTCCTCCAGCCGAAGACGAAGCCCCTCATCCGCAAGGAGCCGCCTCACCTGGCCCGCGATCTGTCTCGCGTCCATTTCACACAGGATGCCGTTGACCCCGTCCTCGATCTGCTCCCGGATTCCCGCGCAGTCCGTGGCCACGATGGCTTTTCCCAAGGCCTGGGCCTCTTCGATGGCCACGCTCTTCCCCTCGTAGCGAGAGGTGTGCACATATAGGCCGCACTCCCGAAAATAGGGATAGGGATTCTCCACGCTTCCCAGCAGAAAGAACTGTTCTTCCACCCCCAGCTCTCGAGCCAGGGCTTCCAGCCGGCCCCGCAGCGGGCCCTCTCCCAGGATGTACCAGCGCACCGGCAGCCCCCAATCCAGCAGCTGTCTCAAGGTGTACAGCGCGGTGTCGTAGCCCTTCTGATAGTGAAGCCGTCCCACCGACAGCAGCCGAGTCCCCGAAAATTCATTGGTGAATCCCGTTCCCGCCTTCGCTGCCTCTAAAATCCGTTCCTTTAAAATAATATTGTACACCACATCCGTCTTTTCGGCATACTGCGGGTACAAGCTGAGGAAGGTCCGGCGCACTTCGTTGGATACGGTGAAAATCCGCGCCATGGGGTCATAGCATCGGCGGTCCAGCTTGGAGCTGTAGCCCGCCTGAGTCATCCCGATGTGAATGAAAACCGCCTTGCGGTCCGCCTCCACGTGGTCCGCCACATAATAAGCCGCACCGCCTTCCAGAAAGGCGATGGCCGCGTCAAAGCGGCGATTCAGCGGCGGCGTTCCGTCGCTGAGCACTCTCCAGAGAAGCTTATCCAGCTGAAAACGGCCTTCCCGCAGCATCTCCAAGGCATTGGAGATCAGATACGGAATCAGGCGAAACGCCGTGCCTCTGCGAAGGGCACAGCGCAGCACGGTTTTTATGATGGTGGCCCGCCCCCCTGCGGACAGCGCCGACCGCGCATCCGGCTCTTGATTCTCCACGATGACATAAGGCGGAAGCTGAGCAAACAGCTCACCCCGATTGATCAAAGCCAGCAGATGAATTTCATAAGCCTCGGGGTCCAGACACCACAGCAAATTCACCAGCGCCCGCTCG
>CAUHLX010000261.1 GCA_959606705.1 uncultured Bacillota bacterium
AACGCCCGTACTTGATCGGGTTGGTTTGCAATAAAAATACCATTGGAGGGATAACATGATTTATGCAAGCGAGTTCAGAAAAGGTATTACTTTTGAATTGAATGGAGAACCCCATGTCGTACTGGATTTCCAGCACGTAAAACCTGGAAAAGGCGCTGCCTTCGTTCGGACCAAGTATCGGAACATCCTCACCGGAGCCATCCGCGAGGAAGCGTTCAATCCTAACGACAAATTCCCCAAGGCTCACATCGACACCAAGACCATGCAGTATCTGTACAACGACGGCGAGCTTTACTACTTCATGGATCAGGAAACCTTCGATCAGGTTCCCCTGCAGTTGGAGCTGGTCGAGGATGCGATCAAATTCCTGCGGGAAAATGACGAAGCCACCGTTAAATTTTATAATGGAAACGCTTTCCTGGTAGAAGCGCCCAACTTTGTGAATTTGACCGTGACCGAGACGGAGCCCGGCGTAAAGGGCGACACCGCCACCAACGTGACCAAGGCGGCTACGGTAGAGACCGGAGCTGTGGTTCAGGTTCCTATCTTCATCGAAGAAGGAGAACTGATTCAGATCGACACCAGAACCGGCGAATATCTCGGCAGAGCAAAATAAGTGAAATCAGGAGGCTGTGCTGCACAGTCTCTTGTTTTATGGAGAAACAGTAAAATGACAAGGACGAGAAGCAGAAAAAAACAGAGCAAGGCAATCCCGCTGATCGTGGGAATCCTGGTAGCGGCGCTGGCGGTCTGCGGCGGTTTCGCCGTTTATATGAGCAGCTCCGGGAAAGCGATTTCTCCGGGAAGCGCGACGGTAGTCAACGTGACGATTCCCACCGGGACCGGAACCGCCGGCATCGCCCGGATTTTAGAGGAGAACGGACTGATCGGCAGCACCTCCTCTTTTAAACTCCATTCCAAAATGAAAGGCTACGATGGGAAATACAAAGCGGGGGAATACGCTTTGTCTCCCGGCATGTCCATGGAGGAGATGATGGAGACCATCGCGGCAGGCAACACCAATACCATCCGCTTTACCATACCGGAAGGCTATACCGTGGCTCAGACCAGAGACAAGCTGGCGGCGGAGGGACTGGTTAATCCGGAGGTATTCGATCAGGAGGTGGAGAGCGGAGTCTTCGATTACGACTTCCTTAAAGATGCTCCGGCGGCGGCCAATCGTCTGGAAGGCTATCTCTATCCGGAGACCTACGATGTCTACTCCAGCGCCACCGAACACGACATCATCGATCGAATGCTGTCTCACTTCGACAAGGTGGTTACGCAGGAATACCGAGACCAGGCTAAGGCCAAAGGCATGAATCTCAACGAAGTGCTGACCGTAGCTTCTTTAGTGGAACGGGAGACCCGGGCGGATTCGGAGCGCCCCCTGGTGGCCAGCGTCATTTACAATCGGCTGGATCAGGGCATGAAGCTGAAGATCGACGCTACCGTTCAGTATGCGTTAGGAAAACAGAAGGCCCGGCTTTACAACAAAGATCTCAAGATCGATTCCCCCTATAATACATATAAAATTGACGGTTTGCCTCCCGGACCAATCTGTTCGCCGGGAATCAAATCCATCGAAGCGGCGCTTTCTCCCGCGGATACCGATTATCTGTTCTACGTAGGCTCGCCCGAGCTGGACGGGACTCACCGCTTCAGCAATAACGACACTCAATTCGCAAAGGACGCGGCGGCCTATCACAAGGCGGCGGACGCGGCGGGATTATAGACCGCGGACAGCCCGCGGCACCTGAAACGATGATTTGAAAGGAAGGAACGATGGGAAACATCATAACAACGCAGGTCAGCGGCTATCTGGACACGCTGTACCGGCCTCCGAATCCGTTTTTAAAGCGGCTTAGAGAAGAGGCGGAAGCGGGCCTGATTCCCATCATTCTGCGGGATACGGAAACGCTGCTGGTCGATCTGCTGCTGCTGAAACAGCCCCGGCGAATTTTGGAAATCGGAACGGCGGTCGGATATTCGGCTCTGTGCTTTGCCGCGGTGCTGCCGGACTGCCGGATCACGACTCTGGAGCGGTCTCCCCGTTCCTGCCGGACGGCAGAAGAAAACATCAAGCGGGCGGGAACGGACTGCGAAGCTCGGATTCGCATCGTCGCCGGCGACGCCGAGGAAACGCTTCCCACCTTGGAAACGTCTCATTACGATTTCGTATTTATCGACGCGGCCAAAGGGCATTACCAGGAATTTTGGGAGGCCTGTCTGCCTCTGTGTGCGCCGGGGGCGCTGATCGTATCGGACAATGTACTGTACAAGGGGATTACGGCTTCGGAGGATTTTTTGACGGACCGCAGAGACAAGACCATCATGAGGCGGATGCGTTCCTTCCTAGAACGGATCACCACGGAGCCTGCGGCGGCCACCTCCGTGCTGGCGGTGGGAGACGGTGTGGCCATCAGCGTGTTAAAAGGATAACCTATGAAAAAGATCGAATTGCTGGCCCCGGCGGGGGATTTGGAAAAACTGAAGATTGCGGTGGATTACGGGGCGGATGCGGTGTATCTGGGAGGACAACGGTTCGGTCTCCGGGCAGGCGCGGGAAATTTCTCCGCGGAGGAGCTCCGGGAGGGCGTGGAGTATGCCCATCACCGGGGAAAGAAGGTCCATATGACCATGAACATCTTCGCTCACAACGAGGATATTGATCAGCTGTCCGAGTATTTAAAAGAAATCGAAGGAATTGCTATCGACGCGTTCATCGTGTCGGACCCCGGAATCATGTCACTCCTTTGGGAGCAAAGACCCGGAGCGGAAATACATTTGAGCACTCAGGCCAACACCACCAATTACAAAACCGCGGAATTCTGGCATCGTCAAGGGGTGAAACGAGTGGTATTAGCCAGGGAGCTGTCGCTAGGGGAAATTCACAGGCTCCGGGACAGCCTTCCGGACAGCTTGGAATTAGAAGCCTTTGTGCAAGGAGCCATGTGCATTTCCTATTCCGGACGCTGCCTCCTGTCGGGATTTTTTACCGGAAGAGACGCCAACCGGGGAATGTGTGCGCATCCCTGCCGCTGGAAGTACCATCTGGTGGAGGAGCAGCGTCCCGGGGAATACTATCCGGTGGAGGAGGATGATCGTGGTACTTACATTCTCAATTCCAAGGATCTGTGCATGATCGACCACCTTCCTGAGCTGATTGAGGCAGGCATCGATTCGGTGAAGATCGAAGGTCGGATGAAAAGTGTGTTTTATGTGGCCACCGTGGTAGGCGCTTATCGGAAAGCGATCGATGCTTACTATGAGGATCCGCAGGGCTGCCGTTTCGATCCCCGGTGGATGGAGGAGCTGGAAAAGGTCAGCCATCGCCATTTTACCAGCGGGTTTTACTTCCGGGATCCGGGGAGCGAAGGCCAGAACTACGAGACCAGCAGTTACATCCGGGAGTACGAGTTTATCGGATTGGTCAAGTCTTTCGACCCACGGACAGGGCTTGCCGTAGTCGAGCAGAGAAATAAGTTTTGCGTAGGGGATCAAATCGAAGTGTTCGGTCCGGCCAGCGATGGCTTTTCTCAAATCGTCGAAGCGATTTATACCGAGGACGGTGAGTCAGTAAGCGCGGCGCCTCATCCCCAGCAAATTCTAAAAATTCCCATGATACGGCCGGTGGATAAAAATTTTATGTTGCGGAAAGCAAAAATGTGATATAATCATTCATATCTAATCGTCGCCGGAAGGCCACCAACGGGCGGCCGCGCCGGCTTGTTTTTTTAAAGGAGGAATCAAACTATGGAATCCAATCCGGACCCTAGCAGTACGTCGTATCTCGTTGAAATTTTATTTCTGGTGTTTCTCACCGCGGTCAACGCGTTTTTCGCTTCGGCGGAGATGGCGTTCGTATCGCTGAACAAAAACCACGTCAAGACCTTGGCGCAGGAGGGAAACAAGAGAGCGAAGCTGCTGCAGGATTTGATTGAGGAGCCGAACAAGTTTTTATCTACCATTCAGGTCGCTATCACGCTAGCCGGTTTTCTGGCCAGCGCATCGGCCGCGACCAGCATGTCGGACGACGTGGGAGCCGCTTTGAGCCGCTGGGGGATTCCTTACGGTTCGCAGATCGCTATCGTCGTCGTCACCATCATCCTGTCCTATTTCACCCTGGTTTTCGGAGAACTGTTTCCCAAACGGATCGCGCTGCAAAATTCGGAAAAGGTAGCGCTGTTTTGCGTTCGCCCGGTTTCGGTGGTCGCCAAGCTGGCTACGCCGTTTGTCAAGCTGCTTTCTCTGTCGGTCACCCTGCTGCTTAAGGTAATTGGCAAGGATAAATACGACGACAGCGACGCTTACTCCGAAGAGGAAATCCGTTCCTTGCTGGAAGCG
>CAUHLX010000262.1 GCA_959606705.1 uncultured Bacillota bacterium
TCCTTTCTTTTGCGCGCAAGCATCGATTTACAGCTCTCTGCGGCCTTCCATCGCTTTCGACAAGGTCACCTCGTCAGCGTATTCCAAATCTCCGCCCACCGGAACTCCGTGGGCGATACGTGTGACCTTGATCCCCGATGGTTTGATCAGGCGGGCGATGTACATAGCCGTGGCCTCTCCTTCGATGTTGGGATTGGTGGCCAGAATCACTTCCCGGACATCGTTCTGCTGCAAACGGACGATCAGGGCCTTTAGATTGATATCCTCCGGTCCGATTCCGTCCATCGGGGAAATCGCGCCATGAAGAACGTGATATAAGCCGTCGAATTCTCTGATCCGTTCCATCGCGCTCACATCCTTCGGACTTTCCACCACACAGATCACACTTTGATCTCTGGAAGGATCGCCGCAGATCCCGCAAGGGTCCACATCGGTCAAGTTGCCGCAGACGGAACAGTACTTCATCGTTCTCTTGGCGTCGGTAATCGCGTCGGCCAGAGCCAGGGCTTCCTTATCCGACAGCGACAGGATATGAAAAGCCAGCCGCTGGGCGCTCTTCCCGCCGATGCCCGGCAGCTTGGACAATTCTCCGATCAACTTGCTCAGTGGTTTCGCGTAATATTTCATAATTTTCTACAGTCCCAGTCCGGGAAGATTCAATCCGCCGGTGAGCTTGCCCATTTCATTCTGTGACATTTCGTCCACCTGGCGCAGCGCTTCGTTGGCCGCCGCCAGAATCAGGTCCTCCAGCATTTCCACATCCTCCGGATCTACGACCTCCGGCTTGATGGATACTTTGACCAGTTCTTTCCTTCCGTTCACGGTGATGCTGATCGCTCCGCCTCCGGCGGTGGCCTCCACTTCCTTTTCCTCCAGCTCCGCTTGAATCCGTTCCATCTCACGCTGCATCTGCTGTACCTGCTGCATCTGTTTCTGCATATTTGCCTGGCCGCCGCCGCCCGGTTTCTTCCCGGCTCTCATACCTTTGCCCATCATATCCTCCTTTTCCTTCTCGCTATTGAATTTCAATGGAGATCCCCAGCGCCTGCTCCATGGACTGGGCCAACTCCTCCACTTTACTTTCCCGCGCTCCTTCGTCAGCTCCTGCCATCCGGCATTCCATGAGCAGTCTGCGCCCGGTGTGCTTTTCCATCAATTCCTCCAGTTCGCGGACGTTCTCCTCCGCAAACCGTTTGGCCATCTCATTGGCGGCTTCCACGAAAAAGTTTTTTTCCGTCATCCGCGTCAACCGCGTTCCGCTGCGCAAAAGGTTAAAACTGCTTTTCTGCTGAGCGCCTGCCTCGAATATTTGATGCCACAGCTCTTCCAGATCAACCTCCTGTCCGAAGCGTGCTTCCGTGCTCGTCTGCTGAGACATGGATGGCTCGTCAGCGGACGGGCCCCCGCCGGCACCGCCCTGAGGCGATGTTTCCTTTGTTTCCGGCGCGGCCTGTGCTCTCAGACTCACAGGCGCCATCTGCCCCGGCGTTCCTGCCGGCACCGACGCCAGCTTCACAATGCACAGCTCCAAAAGAATTCGCGGCTGGGTGGACCATTTGGCCTCCGAAAGCGTCCTCGACAGCTCCAAAATACACTCGTTTATGGTCTCCAATGACAGCTTTTGACCCTGAACGCGAATACGCTCCACGTTTTCCGAAGACAGATTCAAAATATCTTCGGGATTTTTGATGAACTGGGTCATCATCAAACTGCGAAAGTGTGCCACCCAGTCCTTCATAAACTGGCGCACATCCTTTCCGTCGTCTAAAATACGATCCAGAAGAAGGAGCGCATCAGCGGGCTTGTGTCCGCAGACCAGCTCCGTCATCTCGATGAACACTTCTTCTCCCGAGGTCCCCAAAAGCTCCAGCACATCCTCTCGAGTCACGGTCTTCTCTCCCGCCGAAATACACTGATCCAGAAGACTGAGGCCGTCCCGTACCGAGCCGTCCGCATTGGCCGCGATCAAGCCCAGTGCCGAATCGGAAATCTCGATTTCCAGCTGATCGCAGATGTCCTTCATCCCGGCCCGAAGCTTCTGCTCCGGCACCCGGTGAAAATCCAGCCGCAGGCATCGCGACAGAACGGTAGCCGGCAGCTTCTGAGGCTCGGTGGTCGCCAGGATGAACATGACGTTCTCCGGAGGCTCCTCCAGCGTCTTTAACAGCGCGTTGAAAGCACCGGTGGACAGCATGTGGACTTCGTCTATGATATATACCTTGCATCGTCCGGTCACCGGAGGATACTTCACGCTTTCTTTCAACTCACGGATGTTCTCCACCCCGTTGTTGGAGGCCGCGTCGATTTCGATCACATCCATAAACGTGCCGTTTTTAATGCTCTGGCAGTTGGCACATTGACCGCAGGGTTTCTCCCCCTGTTCGGCCAGACAATTGACTCCCTTGGCCAGCAGCCGTGCCGAGGTCGTCTTTCCCGTTCCTCGAGTGCCGCAGAACAGATACGCGTGGCTGGTGGTCTCCGTATTGATCTGATTTTTCAGGATTCTGACGATGTGCTCCTGACCCAGGACCTCGTCAAAGGTCTCCGGACGAAATTTTCGATAGAGCGCCGTATACATGCTGCTTCCTCCAAACCGTCTGTTGAAAACAATGGTGTAAATATAAGAAAATTGCCCTTTACCAGCCTCGCCGGACACACAGAGCAGGCTTTGCTGCGGCACATAAGAGGTTCCGCTTATCGCTGCTTCCTTCCGGACCTGACGAGGTTCACAGATTCTTATTGCGCAGGACCCAAACTGCGGCCAACGAAGCTGCCAAAGGGCAATTCGCGTTCTTTGTTATTATATTGGTTTTGAAGGGCTAAGTCAATGTATTTTAGAACATGTAATTTTTATTCCCAGACTTGCGTGCCTCCTTTGACTTTTCCGACGCGCGGTTCCCTAGCGGAGCATCTCGCCGAACGCTTCTTCCGAAATCACCGCGACACCCAGCTCCTGTGCCTTCTTGAGCTTGGAACCCGCTTCCTTTCCGGCCAGCACGTAATCGGTTTTCTTGCTCACACTGCTGCTGGTTTTGCCACCGAACTTCTCAATCAGCTCCTGCGCCTCGCTGCGCGTGTACCGCTCCAAGGTTCCCGTGAGAACGAAGGTCTTTCCGGCAATCGCCGCCTTTTCCTCCGCCGGCCCGCCGTCTCCCGTTCCGTTCTCCATGTTCACCCCGGCTTCCCGCAGCTCCTCGATCAGCTTCAGATTGGAATCGTCTTGGAAATACTTGATGACGCTGTCGGCGATCTTTTCTCCGATTTCGTCGATCTCCACCAGTTCTTCCTTCTCCGCTTTTTTCAGCGCTTCCATGGAACCGAACCGCGAAGCCAGCAGCTTGGCCGCCTTGCTTCCCACCAAGGGAATGCCCAGTCCGAAAATCAGACGCCAGAGCTCGTTATTTTTTGAGGCCTCGATCGCGCCGATGATGTTGTCCGCGGACTTTTCGCCCATCCGTTCCAGCACCGCCAGTTCTTCCCTCGTAAGACCGTAAAAATCCGCCGGGCCGTAGACCAAGCCGTGGTCCGACAGCTTTTCCACCAAAGTCTTTCCCAAGCCATCGATATCCATGGCGTCCTTGGAAACAAAATGAATCAGCCCGCGGGTGCTCTGCACCGGACAGCCACTGTGGTTTGGACAGCGCCACACCGCTTCCCCTTCCACGCGCACCAGTTCCGTGCCGCAGGAGGGGCAAACCGCAGGCATGGCAAATGGCCGCTCCGTACCGTCCCGCTGCTCCGTCAGCACCTTGACCACCTCCGGAATCACGTCTCCCGCTTTATGGACCACCACCCGGTCGCCTACTCGAAGATCCTTCTCCTTGATAAAATCCTCGTTGTGCAGGGTGGCGTAGCCGATGGTGGACCCCGCCACCCGGACCGGTTCCAGCACAGCCTTGGGAGTTACCGCGCCGGTCCGTCCGATCTGAACTACGATATCCCGCACTACGGTTTCTTCTTCCTCGGCCTTGAATTTATAAGCGATGGCCCAGCGCGGGCTCTTGGCTTTTTCCCCCAGGATCGTCCGCTGAGCCAGATTGTTCACCTTGACCACCAATCCGTCGATATCGTAATCCAGACTCTTCCGGCGTTCGCCGAAAGCCGCGACCTGCTCCATCACCTGATCGATATCCCTGCAAAGATGATGCTCGGTGGTATGGAAGCCCAGCTCCGCCAGAAAATCCAGCGTCTCCATATGGGTATGGAACGCCAGCTCCGGCGCATACTGAAAATTGAACAGGAAAATATCCAGCGGCCGAAGGGCTGTCACTTTGGGATCCAATTGACGCAGAGAACCCGCCGCCGCGTTTCGGGGATTGGCAAAGATCTGTCCGCCCTCGAT
>CAUHLX010000263.1 GCA_959606705.1 uncultured Bacillota bacterium
CTTTCCACTACCGGTTTGGCGATTCGTTTCTTTCTGGCCGGCTGGATTCTGGCGGTGCTTCGAGGACTTTTAACGGAACGGATTTGGTTATTCCTGGCGAAACGCGAAGGCGTTGCCATCGACGGATGAGGAGGGGTGAAAAATGAGTGAGTACAAGACAGTTGAAATCAAAAAAGGCGGAGATGGCTGGGGAACCGCTCTGATCGTCCGCCCCGATGAAAACGACGGATCGTCGCCTCGATCACCGGAGGCGGAATCCATCCGGTGGCGGAACGGATCGCGGCTTTGAGCGGCGGGACCGCGGTGGACGGATTTAAGAATCCGGTGTCCAACGATGAGCTGTTCTGCGTGGTGGTGGACTGCGGGGGAACGCTGCGGACCGGACTGTTTCCCAAGCAGGGAATCCCCACGGTCAACGTGTTGAACGGAGGACCGTCCGGCCCCATGGCGGAGTACTGTACGGAAGAAACCTATGTTTCGGGGGTGAAGGAGGAGAACATCGCGATTGTCTCCGCGGACCGTGTCCAAGGGGAGGAGGAACCACGCTCCTTTGAGACGGCCGAGGAACGAGCCGCGGCGGCTCCGGAGCCCAAAAGCGAGTCCGCGGACCAAGAGAAAGGGAAAAACGGATTTGTGAACTTCGTATCCGATCTCATGATTCGAGTGGGGCATGTCATCGGAAAGATCGTCAGCATGTTTTACGAAGGAGCACGGCAATCCGTGGACATGATGCTTAAGAACGTCATTCCTTTCATGCTGTTCATTTCGTTCATGATCACCTTTATCACCAAGACCGGGTTTGGAAATTGGCTGGCGAATGGCCTGACCCCTCTGACCGGAAATATCGTGGGCCTGGTTGTTTTGGCGGTGATCATCGGAATTCCCGTGCTGTCTCCGCTTCTGGGCCCGGGAGCGGTCATCCAATCGGTGCTGGGTACTCTGATCGGAACGATGATCGCCACGGGTGCCGTATCCCCGACGTTAGCTCTTCCGGCGTTATTTGCCATCAGCGTCGTGGATGCCTGCGACTTCATCCCCGTAGCCGCCGCATTGGGGGATGCGAAACCTGAGACCTCTCGCATCGCGGTTCCGGCCATGCTGTTCTCGCGCTTTGTGACGGCGCCGGTGGCGGTGCTGATCGGCTATGTGGCGGGAATCGGCTTATTCTAAAAACTGGGAGGTAACAATATGAGAAAGAGCCTGGAGATCAATGGGAGCCACGGACTGCACGCCCGCCCGGTTCTCAAATTCGTAGAACTGAGCAAATCCTTTGACAGCAGTATTTCCTTAGAAAAGGAAGGCAGGAAAGTCAATGGCAAGAGCTTTATGGAAATCGTAGCCGCGGGAATGGGTCCGGGAGACACGGTGATTCTCGAAGCCGTGGGACCCGACGAAACAGCGGCGGTGGAGTGTTTGTCCGAAGCTCTGCTGCGGCTTGCGGATGAAGATTGAGGGGAGGAGCTTATGAAATGGACCGGTGTTCCCATCACCTCGGGCTGCGCGGTGGGGACGGTAAAAATAAAAGGAAGAAACCGGGGAATGCGTGAGGCCGCGCCTCGGGAAGAAGTCCTCTCATCGCCGGCACAAAAGAGGGAAGCGGAGGAACGCTTCGAACGAGGGCTTCGAAGGGCGATGGAACGGGTGGAAAATACATATGAAAAGGCACGGCGGACCCTTTCGGACGCGGACGCGGAAATCTTCCTGATCCACAGAGAAATGCTCAAGGACCCCGAGCTGGGAGCTAAGGTGAAAGAGCGGATCCACAATCAAGGGATGGGGGCGGAAACCGCTGTCCGGACCGTCATGGATGCCTATGCCGGTTTGTTCGACACGCTGGAGGACGACTATCTGCGCGCCAGAAAGCAGGATGTGCTGGAGGCCGAGGAGCTGCTGTTAGAAGCTCTGAGGGAGGACGGCGGGACGGAGAACGAAGAAAACGGAGGCGGAGAAATCCTGATCGTCAGAGAGCTGATGACCAAGGACCTTTTAAACGGGGATTTTCTAGGCTGTGCGGGGATTGCCGCGGAAACCGGCGGGGAAACCGCTCATGCCAGCATTTTGTGCAGATGTATGGGCATCCCCTTCGTCTGCGGGCTCCGGGGATTGCTGGAAGGAATCGGGGAGGGCGAAACGGTGATCGTGGACGCGGATCAAGGTCTGGTTTTTACCGATCCCACGCCGCAGCTGCTGGAGGAGTATCGGAATCGAGGAAACCGATGGAAAGAGGGGCTGGAGCGGCTGAGGAAGTGCGCGCGGCTGCCGGCTGCCACCGCTGACGGACGAAACATCCGTCTCTGGGGCAACGTGACCGGTTTGCCGGAGGCCAGACAGGTTTTGGAAAACGGCGCCGAAGGAATCGGTCTGTACCGCACGGAATTTCTGTTTATGGAAAACGATCACCTGCCGGACGAAGAAGAGCAGTTCCGCATCTACCATCAGATGGCGGAGCTTTTGGGAAACCGCGGCATAACCATAAGAACCCTGGACATCGGCGGGGATAAAACAGTGAAGCATATGGAGCTGCCTAAGGAAGCGAATCCTTTTCTCGGGGTGCGGGGCGTTCGCTACTGCCTGCGAAAACCGGAAATTTTCCGCACGCAGCTGCGGGCGATTCTGCGGGCTTCCGCCGCGGGACAATTTCGAATCATGATCCCCATGGTCAGTACCTTGGAGGAGGTTCGGTCGGTGAAAAAGCTGCTGGAGGAAATCAAAGAAGAGTTGAAAGCGGAAGGGCGCCCCTTTGATGAGACCATTCCGTTCGGCATCATGATCGAGGTGCCGGCGGCGGCCGTGATGGCGGATTTGTTTTTCCGAGAAGTGGATTTTATCAGCGTGGGAACCAATGATCTCTGTCAGTATCTGATGGCGGCGGACCGGACGAACGAACAGGTAACGGCGCTCTATCAGGATACCAATCCGGCACTGCTTCGCGTGCTCCTTCACATCTTTTCCGAAGGGCAGCGAGCGGGAAAGGACTTCGGTGTCTGTGGAGAGATGGCGGGAAAAACGGAGCTGGTCCCCCTTCTCCTGGGAATGGGACTGCGGGAGTTCAGCATGGGGGCGTCGGCGCTTCTTCCCGTGAGAGAGGCGGTTCGCGGATGCGACCTGAAGGCTTGCGAAACGCTGGCTCGAAAAGCCACGGCCTGTTGTTCGCCTGAGGAAGTGAACGGTCTGCTCCGAGCCGAATCGATCCGGCGGTCTGTTCCCAGCTGAATCGATTCCAATGAAAAAACTCGCCGCGGAGTCGAAGAGACTCCCCGCCGGCGAGTTTTTTTACGGAAGGAGAAGGGGGTTCAAACGAAGAAGGACGTAGGGGGAAATTCCCGTCGGGCGAATACCAGCGCGCCCAGCAGCGCTCGTTCCTCCGGGGGAACCACAATCTCAAAGTAGTCCTCGATGAGGTGACAGATGAGATCTGCCGGTTTTCCCACGGCGGGCGCAGGCATAGGAATCGGTGAAGCCAACGATCTGGAAGAGATCACCCGCTCCACGAGAAAGGCGGAGTAGATCAACAGACGCTGGCGAAGGGCTTCGTCAGGGGTCACGGACAGCATTTCGCCGAGACGGATGACACCCTGATCCACCACGTCTCTTATTTTTAAAGAATCCACAAAGGAGCTGTACATGGACAGACTTTCGCACAGCAGTTCGTCCGAACGCCTGTCCGGCTGGTCCGTATGAGCAAAGAAATCCGAGAGGTCCTTTTTCTGCAGACCGGAGGTAAAGGAGGCCATGTGATCCCACCCGATCAGCTCCTCAAAGGGAATGAAAATCCCGGGAGCGGCCGGGGAAACAAAGTTTACGGCGTCGATCAGCAGTCTGTTTTCCAGCGGATGCCTTCGCGTGGCCAGCTGCGCCGCCATTCCGTCATAGCCTCCGCATTGATTCAGTCCCAAGATGCTCACCTCCGGCAAAGAAAATCCGGACAGCTGCAGCATGTTTTCCAGCATCTGTTTCAACCGTTTGGCATAGGCGTCGTTTTCGTCGCAAGCCAGACAGGTCAAGGTGAGGGAATGAGCCGGCGCGGGCTGAGAGGCTCCGCCGCCGTAATCCGCCGGCATTTTTTCCAATCTGGCCGGATTCCAATTGCTCTGGATGATCTTATTGCTCAGTACCACCACGTTGGTGGTGGTGATGGGGGAGAAGCAGGTGTGGACCGGCTGTTTCAGCTTTTGGGACAGAATCTGTGAAAGCAGCTGTCCGGCGTATTCCGGATCGATCATCACGAATTGAGTCTCTTCCCCTTCGGTTTCCCGCAGAGGTGGCTCTTCTTGAAAGGAGAGGCTTTCCACATGATGAATCCCCAGCAGCTGGTTGACGGTCCGGGCAATGGTTTCATTGT
>CAUHLX010000264.1 GCA_959606705.1 uncultured Bacillota bacterium
ATCATCCCAACTACTCCCATATCACCTGGGATCAGGCCAACGAAATGATCGATTCGGGACTGGTAGAAATTCAAAATCACACGTATAACATGCACACTTATGATAAAGGCCGCAAAGGCAGCAAACAGAACCCCGGCGAATCGGAGGAAGCGTATCGCCAGGTTATGGAGCAGGACGTGGGAAAGCTGCAGCAGAGGATCTATGAAAAGACGCATCATCTTCCCAATACCTTCGCCTACCCTTTTGGCTACATGAGCGACGGTTCCGGCAAAATCCTGGCCGACCTGGGCTTTGAAGCCACCTTGAGCTGTACGGAAGGAATCAACTACATCTCCACTACGGATCGAGACCCCGGCCAGCTGTTCACCTTGAAACGCTGTCTGCGGCCGCCGCATACTGCCAGCGCAGCATTTTTTGAGAAGCTCGGAATACAGTGAAACTTTTTCACTCTCTATTTCATCTAATGAATGTCAAACAAAGCGAAAGCCAATCAAAAAATAGTTCGAAAGGGGAATTACAAATGAAAAAGAACAGCATGATGAAAAAAGGAACCGCGGCTCTGCTGGCGGTCACCGTTATGACCGGAGGCGCCGCCGCGCTGACACAGCCCTGGGAAGCCCACGCCGTATCCTTTGGCGGGTTGGTCGGACTCCAATCCGTAATGGCGAAGCTGATCACCATCGTTCAGACACAGGACACCGGTGACGCGGCCAGCGTGGCTATGCGTTTGCCTGCGGTGGAGGGGCTTTCCGATCAGGCCTTCGCGGACCAGGTCAACGCCGAAATCAAAGAAAAGATGACCAGCGTCGTGGAGCAGGCCAAAAAAGAAGCGGCGGACGCCAAGAAAAGCTGGCTGGAAAACGGCGGGAGCGAAGCCGATTTCCGGCCCATTGAGATCACCGTGGACTACCGGTTGAAATCTCTGAACGACAGGGTTCTTTCCTTCGTTGTCTACGAGACCCAAACCGGTGCTTCCTACTATGAAAACCAATATTTCTACAACATTGACCTGAAAGACAGCAAGGAGCTTTCCCTAGAAAATCTTCTGGGCAAGGACTATGTGACCATCGCCAACCGGCAGATCGCGGCAGAGATCGCCCAGCGCAGCAAGAATCCCGAAAACACGTATTTTGACGGAAGCGAGGGATTTCCCGGTTTCAGCACCATCGCTCCGGATCAGAGTTTTTATGTGAACGAGGCCGGCAATCCGGTAATCGTGTTCAACAAATACGAAATTGCCCCCGGCTCTATGGGGATTCAGGAATTTGAGGTTATAAAATAACTCCACGCCATTTTCAAAGTAAAGGAAGTGGGCTGACAGGGCAGTGTCAGTCCGCTTCCTTTTTCAATTCCTCGACACGGCCGGAACGGATGGCTTCGATCGCACCGGCAATCTTGCTGTCCGGCCAGTCCCACCAGCGGATTTCCAGCAAAGATGCGATGGTTTCCTCCGAAAAACGCTTGCGAATCGGTTTTGCGGGAACGCCTCCTACGATCGTATAAGGCGGGACATCCTCGGTCACCAGCGCGCGGGCTCCGATGATGGCTCCGTCTCCGATGACCACCCCGGCCAGAATCACCGCCTCGTACCCGATCCACACATCGTTTCCCACGAGGATGTCCCCTTTGTTGTCCCAAGAAGCCGCCACCTCCTTCCGGTCTAAATCCCACTCTTCAAAAAACAACGGAAACGGATACGTGGAAAGCGAAGTCATGGTGTGATTGGCGCTGTTGAAAAGAAAGTGCGCACCGCAGGCGATGGAACAAAACTTCCCGATGACCAGCCGGTCGTGGTTGATGGGATAATGGTACAGTACGTTATTCCGTTCAAATAAAACCGGATCGTGGACAAAGTCGTTGTACATGGTAAAGTCACCGACGGTGATCGTGGGATCGTGAATCACCTCTTTTAAGTAAACGGTCTGCTGATCTCCGGAACGGGGATAGATCTTCTTTTTCCCACTGGTCATTGCTTAACACCTGATCCTTTCTTTGCATACGTCTTGCTTTTCTTTGGTTCTATTTTATCGATTCCCCTTTTCCTCTTCAATATACGAAATCCTTCGGTACTATTTCGTATCAAAAAAAGAGCCGCGTTTCCGCAGCTCTTTCCGCTTATTTCTGATAAATGATCTTCCGAATCGCGTAAACGGACAGCGCGTATTCTTCCGCCAGAGCTTCCATCGAATATCCGCTCCGGTATTGTTCCACGATCCGGCCATTTCTTTGCCGCAGCTCCGCCCGGTAGCCGGATACCTCTCCCCAGCGCTTTTTCTTTTCCCGGCTCGCAGGTACGTAAAGATATCCCCCTTGTACGTAGTTCTGCAATTCCTTCCACAGCGCCTCGGGAAGAACGGTCTTTGCATTGATATATTTCACGCAGGCTTCCTCCTTGATCGTAATCGTCAAGCAGCAAAACCAGCATCGTTCTTTCGTGACCCGGGTTACTCCATGCAACTGTCACGATTTGCTGGTTTTGCATGGAGTGAAGCTTCATTTCTCCGTATCATATCTTCACCTGATTTCATAAAAACTCCATTTACCAGAACGCCAGGCTTCCCAAAATTCCTCCCGTGCCCTTCCTTCCGGCGCCGGCAAGGGCGAGGAGAGGCGAGGCTGTTCCTTCAAGCACTCCGAAACAGGACGCCGAATCCATTCCATCTCTTTCTTCATTCGCCGGAAGTATTCCTGCCCTTTTCGGGTGTTCACCAGTATAATGGACACCCCGCCGGCATCCGTGAATTCCGGCAGATACTTCTCAATCCCCCAATAGTCCGCGATGGTCAGGTCCGTCACTCGGTGCAGGCTCGCGAACCGGCAGGCATAGCAGGAGGGTCTGGCCACGGTACGGAATTGAAACAGCAGCTGGTGATACCGGTCATCCATGTACAAGTGAGGGTCATTCTTCAGCGTAAAAACAAAGCTCTTCGCCGTCCGGCTCCAGGGCACCTCCTTGGTACGAAACTGCGCCCGGTCCAAAACAGCAGATTCCTGTCCGTCGCCGCTGTTCCGGCCGTATTCCCGCTCCAGAAAGCGGACGTAATCCGCCCAGATCACGGGGCTTGGCACACTGTGACAGATCACGTCGCACAAGATCAAATGATCCGGCCAAAGGTCCCCTCCCAAATAGCCTCGCAGTCCCGCGTTCTGGCAAGGCGTGCCGGTAAACAAGACGGTTCGGCCGTTTTGCAAGTCTTTCTTCACCTGTGAAAACGTATCCCGGGTGTCGCTTTGAACATACTTGGAAAATCGAAATCGATTTCGTTCCTCCCGGGTTTCCGCTCGAAAGTGAGATACCACGAGTCCCTCTTCTCCGAACTCCCGGCCATAGGCGGCTCCGTAAATCACTCCACCCTGATCTAAAATCAGGTCCGACAGCGCGGTAAACGCTCCCCCGGAGGTGCTTTCCTTCAAAATCCGGCGGTCCTTGTGTTTCGCGGCGTAAACCGCAGGCTCCTCTTTGGCCTTCTGCCCCGCCCCCTGAGGAATGGGGCAGACACTCACACAGGCCCCGCAATCCACACAGCGGACGGAATCGATCACCGGATAGAGAAATCCTTCTTCATCCGCTTCCATGCGGATGGCTCTCGCGGGACATCGCTGTCCGCAGGCGCCGCAGCCGCAGCAGTTTTCCTTTTCGGAATACACGCGCTTCATCGGGTCAGCCCTCCAGTTCCAATTCGTACATCACCATGGCCAGTGCCGCCGGCCCTGCCGTCTCCGTACGCAGAATGGTCTTGCCCAGAGTGGCGCAGAAAAGAGCGGGGCAGCGGGTTTCCCACTCCCGCAGGGTCCCCGCTTCCTCATCGGAAAATCCCCCTTCCGGTCCCACGAGAATCGCCACCCTTTGAGGCCCATGATCCTTTTGATCTTCATCATCTCGGTGTTGACTTGCAGCGTGCCGCAGCACCTGCTTGATGGTGGTCCGCTCCTCGTTTTCATAGAGAAACAGCACCAGATCATAAGCGCCTTCCGCCGTCACTTCCTCAACCAGTCCCGGAAAGCGCAGAGGCTGTGACACTTCGGGAATCAGACCTCGTTTGCACTGCTTAACCGCCTCGTCGGAAACCTTCTGCCAGCGGTCCAGCTTCTTATCGAAATTTCCCTTTTCCACCACCACCGTCCGCGCCAGAAACACCGGCACGACGCGGTGAACCCCCAGCTCCACGGACTTCTGAATGATGGTCTCCATCTTGCCCTGCTTGGGAATCCCCTGATACAAGGTCACCTGGGTCTCCGGCTCCTTGCCGAAGCTCTGCTTATCATGAATCCGACAGACGATTTGTTCCCGATCGATGGAAATGATCTCCGCCCGGTATTCATAGGCGGTGGAGTCCGACA
>CAUHLX010000265.1 GCA_959606705.1 uncultured Bacillota bacterium
TTCACACTGGAACTGGGAAGCGGAGAGCTGAAAACTCGGTCCGAGGAGATTGAAACGTATGGAAAAGGAGACGGGAAAATGGGCCTGAAAAAAGGTAAAAAAGGGAAGGGCGCCGGCGGAACGGCGCTGTGCTACGGTCTGGCGGCGGAAGGGGAGAAGGGGAAAAAGCTTCGCGCGGTCCTTGGGGAGATGGGCGTGAAGGTCAAAGAAATCGGTCCGGAGCTGCTGCTTGAAAAGGTCGGATATCTGGTGGGTACACAAGGCTTTGAAGCGGTTGGAGAGACGTATACCGGGCCAGCGCCGGACTGTGAGTTTCTGCTGTTGAAGGGCTTTCCCGACGCGCGTTTGACGGAGCTGTTTACCCGTATGCGAAAAGCGCAGGTGGGAAGGATCGAACGCAAGGCGGTGGTGACGGAAACCAATCGTGACTGGACATTTTTACAGCTGATCGATGAAATCGGCAAAGAAGAAAGCGCCTTAGCGGAAAAGGACGATAAAGTAGAAATGTGAGAGAATTTGGGAAATCCCTTGAAAATATTGGCGGACTCCGGTATAATTCTTATCGTGTGTAAGGGAGAAGATAAGTTGTTTATCAGGAGGAACGAAAATGAATAGCAAAAACAAGAAGACTTTGGCAATGACCCTGGTTCTGGCCATGGTGATGATCTTCACTTTAGCCGGCTGCGGCGGTGGAGACGATAAGAACGCCGGCGGCAACGGAGCACTGTCCGAAAAAGATTATGTTGCGAAAGTAACCGAGCTGTACAAGAGCGCTGAAACAGCCGCTACCGACGGAATGGGCCAAGTGGATCAGACCGATCCCCAGAAGATGATCGACGGTCTCAACAAGGTCATCGAAGACGTTACGCCGATCTATGAAGAAATGGGCGCACTGCAGGCTCCGGAAAAGTATGCGGATCAGCAGGCGAAGATCAAAGCGGGCTGCGACGCTGCCGTTGAACTGCTGAAGCTGTCCGCGGATATGACGGATATGGCCGTGAAGGCTCAGGCTGGCGAAGTAGACCAGGAAGAGGCTCAGACGAAGTTACAGGAGCTGACCTCCAAGATGACCGATCTGCAGGCCGCATCCACGGAATTCCAGACCGCGGTTGACGAGGTTATGGCTGACGCCGAATAATCGATCCATATTATTTGTTTCACTTATTACACACTGAAAGCATCCGCTGATCCGAATTCTTCGGACCGGCGGATATTTTTTTTGCGGGGGGAATTCATTGATAAGACACGGGAATGTTGCTATACTAAAGAAAACAGGGCCGGCTTGCAATCCGGCGGAACGGAGACGACGAACCAATGGCCATCAATCGATTCAAGAAAGTAGCGCTGTCCGTATTGTCCCAGCCGGATCTCAACGTAAAAAAACATTATAAAATCGAAAGAAGCATCGTAAACTTAGTGAACCACAATTTCTTTCGACGGGGATATATCGCTTGGGATCACCAGATCATGCGCGGGGATTATGAAATTCCCGTGCGGATGTTTTTGCCGGGAAAGAAGGCACGGCGGCGGATTCTCCTGTATTTCCACGGCGGAGGCTGGGTGTTCGGAAACATCGACAGCTATGACCGGACCTGTGCCAATTTGGCAAAGGCGACGGATCACATGGTCATTTCCGTGGATTACCGTCTGGCACCGGAATTTCGCTTTCCCGCGGCGGTGGAGGATTGTTACGAGGCGGCCAAGGAGCTGTTCGGATTCTGCCGTCTGCTGGATGTGGAGCCGGACCAGATCACTCTGATCGGAGACAGCGCCGGAGGCAATTTAGCGGCGGCGGTCAGCCAGATGGCCCGGGACCGGGCCGCTTTTTCTCCGGCCAGGCAGATTCTGATTTATCCGGCTACTTACAACGATCACACGTTAGCCTCGCCTTATCCGTCGGTGCACCTGAACGGAGCGGACTGCGTGCTGACCTCCAAACGAATCAATGATTATCTGGACCTCTACCGCTCCGAGGAAGCGGATCTGATCAATCCGTATTTCGCGCCGCTGCTGGCTTCGGATTTCAGCCGGCAGCCGAAAACTCTGGTGATCACGGCGGAGCTGGACCCTTTGCGGGACGAAGGAGAGGATTACGGGCTGAGACTGCGGCGGGGCGGCAATTCGGTGGAAATTTACCGGGTGAAGGACGCGCTCCATGGCTTTTTCACCAGGTCCCCCTTGCATCCCCATGTAAAAGAAGCGATCGCGGTGATCAACCGCTTTTTAAATGAGAACGAGGAGGCGGAAAACGCTTGAACCAGCGCAAGGCAGACAGCAGAGGTACGGAATCGAAGGCCGGTCAGTGGAGCCGGCTGGACAACGCGGCTAAGATTTTTCCTTCCAATACCGGGAAAGAGGATACGAAGGTCTTTCGATTTTCCTGTCAACTTAAGGAAGCGGTGGACAAGGGAACGCTTCAGCTGGCGGTTTACGATACGGTGGAGGCCTATCCCTTTTTTCAGTCCGTACTGAAACGGGGGGTGTTTTGGTACTATATGGAGGGCAGCGATCTGGACCCGGTGGTCAAAGAGGAAGAGCGTCTCCCTTGCAGTATGCTGTATGATAAAAATGCCAAGCATCTGCTCTTTGAGGTGAGCTATTACAAAAAACGCATCAATTTGGAAGTGTTCCACGGACTGACGGATGGGACGGGAGCGCTTCAGTTTCTCCGTACGTTGGTCTGCAATTATCTGAGCAGACGACATCCGGAGGACTGCGGCGGGCGGCGGATTTTACCGGGAGACAGCGCCTCGCCGGGGCAGAGGATGGCGGACAGCTTTCAGAAGTATTACGGCAGCAAGGACGACGCCAAGGAGGTGCGGGAGAATCTGGAGCGGCGACCGGTCCGGAAGGAACGGAAAAAAGGCGCCTCGGTTTATAAACTGCGAGGAGTAAAAGCGGTGGAAAATCGCATGCACATTTTCGAAGGGCAGGTCTCGGCCTCGGCCTTGCTGGCCAAGGCCAGGGAGTACCATACCACCATAACCGTACTGCTGGCCTCCCTTTTGATCCTGGCGATCCATGAGGAAATGCCGGTCCGAAAGGAGAAACATCCCATTACGGTTTCCATTCCGGTAAACTTGAGGAAATACTTTCAATCCGAATCGGCCCGCAATTTTTTCAGCGTGGTCAATATCGGCTTCTGCTTTGCGGAAGAGAGCCGGGACCGAGCCACGGAAGAGCGGCTGGCGGATGTGGCGTTGGAATTCGGCACCGGCCTGGCGGCGGAATCGGATCGCCGTCACATGGTAGAACGGTTGAACAAGCTGGCCGCTTTGGAGCATAACGCGGTGGTGCGGATTTTGCCTCTGGTGTTGAAGGACTGGATTTTGAGATTTTTTTATTGGAAATCGGAACGAGGCTATACCACCACGCTGTCCAATCTAGGACCGGTGAGGATGCCGGAGGAGCTTGTGGATTACATCGATCGGTTCGATGTGTTCAACAGCACGTCGAATCTACAGATGTGCGCCATTTCATTCCGGGACCGAATGAATTTGAGCATGACCTCCCGCTTTTCCTCCACGGAGATCCCTAAGAACTTTTTTCGGCTGCTTTCCACTCTGGGCTTGGATGTGACGGTGGTTTCCAATCGAATCGGCGGAGAAGAATAAGATGAGATATTGTGAACGATGTAAAGTGAATATCGCCGGGAGGTGGGAACGCTGCCCGCTGTGTGACGGATATCTGGCGCCTCCCGTCCCTCGGGAAGGACTTGATACCGATGGGGAGGAAGCGGAAGAGATTTTTCCGCGGATTCCCACGATTTATTATCAGTACGGCCTTTTTTTCCGCATTTTGATCTGGGTTTCCGTGATCGCGGCGGCGGTATCCTTCGCGGTGAATTTCGCCTGGCCGGGGCACGGCCTATGGTCTCTGATCGTAGCCGCCGGGATCGGAAGCTTTTGGGCGCTGATGATCTTTGCGGTGCGAAAACGAAGGGATCTGTCCAAGAGCATATTGTACCAGCTTCTGATCGCGTCAATTCTGGTGGTGATCTGGGACTGCTTTATGGGCTGGCATCGATGGTCCATCGATTACGTCATTCCCATTCTCTGCGTGTCCGGCATGCTTTCCATGGGAATCCTCAGCCGAGTTATGAAGCAGTATATCAATGATCCCATCCTCTATTTGTCCATTTACGGCGCGCTGGGTTTCATTCCTTTGATTCCGCTGGTCTTCGGATGGCTGAATGTGATCTATCCCTCTCTGATCTGTGTGGTCATCAGCGTCATTTCGCTCTCCGGAATTTTGCTGTTCCGCGGGCGGCAGATGAAACAGGAGTTGAAGAAGAGAATGCACGTATAAGGA
>CAUHLX010000266.1 GCA_959606705.1 uncultured Bacillota bacterium
ACGGCGGGTGGAGCCGTAAGCGTAGCTCCTTGAGCCGGAGGCGTTGCAGGAGACCATTCCGCCCAGGGAAGCCGTAGGCTCCGTGGGATCGGGAGGGAAAAACAAGGCGGCTCCCGTGCGCGGATCGGGATGAACGGAAAGGTATCTGCGCAATTCCGAAAGCGGGACTCCCGGCTCAACGGTCAGATACATTCCGTTTTCTTCCCGCCTTTGTGATTGGACAAGACCGAGAATTCGGTTCATTCCGGAAAGATTGAGAATATGTCCGCCGTGAGGTACGGCGCCGGCCGCCAGGCCGGTGCGGGCCCCTTGAACCGTCACCGGAACACCCAGCCGGTATTGATGGCGAAGAACCCGGACGATTTCCTCCTCCGTTCTGGGAAAGGAAATACCGCCGGCCTGTCCTGTGCTTTTGGATTCGTCTCTCAGATATTCATCGCTGACCGCCGGTTGGAAGAGCTGTGCTTCAGATGGTTTCATAGCGGACCTCCTTTTTTACTAATTCTATGGTATCAGATTCTTTGAAAAAAGAAATCGAAAATCAAAAAAATGCTTGACAAACAATATGTAATTGTTATAATTACAGTTACAGAAAAGGAGGGCGCAGGATGAAAAAAATTATAATCCCCATGCTTTGTCTGGGAATGGGCGTTTTGCTGCTGACCGCCTGTGGAACACAGCCCAATTCTCAACCGGAAGAGGGGGACCAACCGGAAGCCTCCGCTTATCATAAGATCACGGCGGAAGAGGCCAAGAGCATGCTGGACGAACTGGACGATGAGATTCTGGTGGACGTGCGGACACAGGAGGAATACGATCAGGCGCATATCGAAAATGCCGTGCTGATCCCCAACGAAACCATTGGGGAAGAAATGCCCGCGGAGCTGCCGGATCAAGATCAGACGATTTTGGTGTACTGCCGCACCGGGGTGCGGAGCAAACAGGCCGCGGATCAGCTGGTGAAGCTGGGTTACACTCAAATATACGACCTGGGAGGAATCCGGGATTGGCCATACGACACGGTAAGCGAATCAAAGGGGGAATAAACCGATGACCGGAGAATTTGCGGCGGCGGTTCACGCGCTGGTTTACCTGAACCATAAAAAACAGTCGCTGTCCAGCGACGCTCTGGCGGAGAATGTCTGCACCAATCCGGCCAGAATCCGCAAGATTATGGCTAAGCTGAAAAAGGCGGAGCTGGTGCGGACGAAGGAAGGTGCGGATGGCGGCTACGAATTTTGTCTGGACCCTGCGAAGGTAACCTTGAGAATGGTTTGTGAGGCCTTCGATATTACGCTGGTGTCCTCCTCCTGGAATTCCGGGGACGAGGATATGGAATGCAAGGTAGCCTCCGGGATGGCCAGCATCATGGGCGGCATTTATCAGGAATTGGATTTGCTGTGTAAGGAACGCCTGGATCAAATTACGATTCAGTCCATCGATCGGAAAATATTCGGAAGCGCAAGCGGTGTGGGTAAGTAGAAAGGAACGGAAAGAAAGATGGGAAACAAGGGAGCATTCGGAGAAAACTATGACGCGATTATCATCGGATTCGGAAAAGGCGGAAAAACCCTGGCCGGCGATTTGGCCGCCGGGGGTATGCGAGTGGCTATTGTGGAGAAGTCCTCCAAAATGTATGGCGGAACCTGCATCAACGTGGGCTGCATTCCCACGAAGTCCCTGGTGCACAGCGCGCAGCAGGCGATGATCAAGGGAGCGGAGAATTTCGAGGAACAAGCCCGGCGTTACGCGGAAGCGGTGGTGGAGAAGGAACGGGTCACCTCGATGCTGCGGGAAAAGAATTACAAAAAACTAGCGGATCTGCCCAACGTGGAGGTCATCGACGGTACGGCAAGCTTCACCGGACCGAAACAGGTTCAAGTGCAAAGCTCGGAGAAGGTTTTCACGATTACGGGAGAAAAGATTTTCATCAATACCGGTTCTACCCCGGTGCTCCCGCCCATCAAGGGGATTTCGGAAACGCCCGGAGTTTACACCAGCGAAACACTTCTGGACCTGAAGGAGCTGCCCAAGCGTCTGGTCATTATCGGCGGCGGGTATATCGGACTGGAATTCGCGTCGTTTTTTACCAGCTTCGGATCGCAGGTCACCGTGCTTCAGGACGGTCCTCGATTTTTGCCCAGAGAGGATGCGGATCTTGCGGAGGCCATACGGGGGGCGTTTGAAAAACGCGGGGTGAAATTCCTGCTGAACGCCAAGACTTCGGAGATTCGCCGCGACGGCGCGTCCACGGTGGTCATCTACGATCAGGAGGGCGCCGCATCATCGGAGCTTTCCGCGGAAGCGGTGCTGGTGGCCACGGGCCGACGTCCCAACACGGACGGTCTGGAGCTGGAAAGAGCGGGGATCAAGACCACGCCTCGCGGAGCGGTGGAGGTGGATGAACTGCGCAGAGCCTCCGCACCGGATGTGTGGGCTATGGGAGACGTGGCCGGCGGCTTGCAGCATACCTATGTGTCCTTGGATGATTATCGAATCGTTCGCAGCCAGTTGACGCCGGGGGCCAGGATCTATACCGCCGCCGACCGGAAGAACGTGCCTTACAGCGTATTTATCGAGCCCTCTTACTCCAGGGTCGGTCTAAACGAACAGGAGGCCAGGGAACAGGGTTATGATGTAAAGGTGGCCAAAATGCCGGCCGCGGGAATCCCCAAGGCACAGGTGCTTCGGGAAACGGAAGGCGTGCTGAAGGCGGTGCTGGACGGAAAAACCGGGAAGATCCTGGGTGCGATGCTGTTCTGCGCGGAATCCTACGAGACCATTAACATCATCAAACTGGCCATGGACGCGGGAGTTCCCGCCACCGCGCTGGCCAATCAGATCTTTACCCATCCCACCATGAGCGAAGCCTTGAACGATCTGTTTGCTTAAAGAAGACGGATGGGGAAAGGAAAAAAGAAAAGGGCCGCAGCTCCTCCATCGTCACCTTGAAAGGTAGACAGGACTTGCGGCCCTTTTTTATCATCCGATTTCCCGCAGCTCCTCCATGATGAAGGGGAGAACCTGCTCTTCCTTAATATTGAGCACGTAGGAAAATTCCTCGTAGAGGATTTTTTCAGCCTCTTTGAAAAAACGCTCGTCGGTAATGTGAAGCCGTTTTCCCTGATCTTTGAGCTCCTTGCGATGGAGGTAGAGGGCCTTGATCAGGCGGACCAGCTCCAAACGATCCCCCCGGGCAACGATTTCCTTGTACTTCGTTCGCCGTTCCCGTTCGTTTTCAAACCAGATGGCGCCTTCGTCGGGCATGGCTTTGACCAGCCGGAGAATTTCTTCGGCGGATAAAACGGGATGCATCTTCTTGAGCAGCGTCTCGCTGTTGAGGGGAACGTAAACGGTAGAGGTATTCTTACCCACCGGCTCCAGCAGATAATACTGAGCGGAGGTTTTACCGAATTTCTTTTCGACGATTCCCGAAACACGGCAGACGCCGTAGGAACCATATACGATCACTGAATTTTCTTCATACATGTGGATCACCGCCTTTGGTACTGAAAAAAACGTGGGTTCTCCTGCAACCGGACTTACGCTTTGCGGGAAAACGACACGTTGACATCAGTAAAATTATAACATATTTCGGCAGTGAGATGTAAGAGAGGAATTCGGAAAAAACAAAGAAAACAAAACAGCCGGGAGGATAGACTGATCCTTGCGGCTGTTAGACTTTTATCCTGGTAGAAATTGCTCTACGGTTTTTACGCATCCGCTTCTTCGTGAGCTCCTTTGTATTTCTGCTGGGTCGCCAGTCCTCCCCGGATGTGGCGCTCCGCTTTATTGTTGTCCAGAACCGTTTTCACTTCGTGAGCCAGAGCCGGATTGATCTCCAGCAGACGCTCCGTCACATCCTTGTGCACGGTACTCTTGGAAACCCGGAATTTTTTCGCGGCGCCCCGCACCGTGGAGTTTGTTTCGATAATATATCGGGCCAGCTCCATTACTCGTTCTTCTATGTAGTCTTTCACCACTTACCCCTCCCGTTATAATAGATGATTTGTGTGATCCACAAGGGTCTCTCGAAATCTGTTATTCACCTAAATATATGTGAAAGGTTCACTGGATATGAATGGATTTGCGTCAGAAGAAATCTCCGCTTCTTTTGGGGAAAAACCGGCGAATTGTTTTGACCGATCGAAGAAAAAGTTTGACCGACTTTGACCAATCAATCAAAATAAATGATCAATTCGTAAATATTTCACAAAGTATATCGGACAGGTGGTTTCGGCGCGGAAGCACAAGGAGAAAAGGAAGGCCGAAAAATACGGATTGCAGGCAAACTCTACCGGAAATATCAC
>CAUHLX010000267.1 GCA_959606705.1 uncultured Bacillota bacterium
ACAGATCCTCCGGCCACTTTTCAAGAGCTTCCGGCATAACCGTGTGGTTGGTGTAGGAAATGGTTCGCCGCACGATCTCCCACGCCGCATCCCACGGGTAATCATAATCATCCATGAAGATCCGCATCAGTTCCGGAATCGCCATGGTGGGGTGCGTGTCATTGATATGAATCGCAGCCTTCTGATCAAACTGATCCAGCGTTCCGTATTTCTTAAAGTGACGGCGGACCAGGTTTTTCATAGACGCCGAGATAAAGAAGTACTGCTGACAAATCCGCAGGGATTTTCCCTCTTGGTGAGCGTCCTCCGGATAGAGTATCTTGGAGATGACCTCCGCCATGTGCATCTGCTCCATGGCTTTCAAATATTTTCCCTGGGCGAACAGCTCCATATCGATGCTCACCGGAGAGGTGGAACGCCACAGGCGCAGAGTGTTGACCACATCGCTGTCATAACCGGAAATCAGCATATCCTTAGGGATCGCCAGCACGGTCTGATAGCCAGTGTGCCGCACCTTCATATGACCGTTTTCATCCCAGATTTCATTGAGCTTTCCGCCGAATTTGACTTCTTCGGTCTCGTCTTCCTTCTCGATGAGCCACACGTCCCCCAGGTCCATCCAGTCGTCCGGCAGTTCCGCCTGTTTTCCATCCCGAATCGCCTGTTTGAAGATCCCATATTCGTAGCAGATGGACATTCCGTGTCCGGCCATGCCGGCGGTGGCGATGGCGTCAAGGTAACAGGACGCCAGACGTCCCAAGCCGCCGTTGCCCAGCCCCGCGTCAGGCTCGATCTCACAGAGCTCCGCCAGCGAGCTTCCCATCTGTCCCAGAGCCGCATCCAGCACCTCCGAAATCTTCAAATTAAAGGCATTGTTTTTTAAGGACGGGCCGGGCAGAAATTCCATGGAGAGGTAGAATACCTGCTTCGCGTCGTGCGATCTTCCTTCCTCGTGGTTCTTCAGCCACAGCTCCGCCAGATAATCGCGAACCGTCAAACAGGCCGCCTTGTACAGCTGCTGCTTCGTTGCCGTCGTCGGATCCGTTCCATAGGTTCGAAGAAGCTTTTCCTTGATTTCTTCCACGATCTGTTGTGTCGTAATTCTTTCCTGTTCCATATTCGATTCGTATCCTCGCTTTTTTTAGTTTGTCCCTTTTTCCTTGCGGGAGAGAGAGCCCTGTTTTCTTTGACTTACGCTTCTGGGGTCCGCCGGGGCATCCGCCGCAGCCGCGGACACGGTCTCTATGAGGACCTCAGCGCCTTCCGACGCTTCCCTGGCCGAACGCGAGCTCTCCTCTTCCTCCGCGGACGCCTTGGCCAAGCTTTTCTTTCGTTGAGACACCGCGCCTGATTTCGCGGGCTGTCTTTTTCCGCTCCCCACTTTTTTCTGAGAAGCCGGCTTTCGGGATGGTTCCGGAAGCGCATCTCCGGTCTCCTCCGCTTTCGGCGTTTGCGCCGCCGCGGTTTCTTCCCGTGACTCCCCTTCATCGGTGGGTTCCGGCCACCCCAGCAGCTCCCGATAGACCGTCATATAAGTCTGACAGGACCGCTTCCATGAAAAATCACTGTTCATCGCGTTTTTCAATAGTGTTGACCATAAACTCTTATCGTAATAAAGGCCGACCCCTCGTCTCACCGCTCCCAGCATGTCGTGCGCGTTGACGCTGGCAAAGGTCACTCCATTGCCCTCCTTGGTTTCGGGATTGAAAGGCATCACGCTGTCTTTTAAGCCTCCCGTTTCTCTGACGATGGGAATGGTACCGTAGCGCAGGGCGATCATCTGTGACAAACCGCAGGGTTCGCTGATGGAAGGCATCAGCAGAAAATCCGCTCCGGCATAGACCCGATCGGCCAGCTCTCCGGAAAACCCCAGATATGCGGCCACGCGGTTTCCGTAGTTCCAGGCTTTCTCTCGAAAGAAATTCTCATACTCTTCCTTTCCGTTGCCCAAGATCACCAGCTGTATCGGCTCATTCATCAGTTCGTCGAACACCCGCCGGACCAGGTCAATTCCCTTGTGGGAAACCAGCCGGCTGACCATGGCGATCACCGGAACGTCCTCTCGAACCTCCAGCCCCAGCTCTTCCTGGAGCGCCCGTTTGTCTTCCTTCTTGCCCTCGATGTGGGAAAGATCGTAGTTTCTGCGCAAAACCGGGTTCTTCAAAGGATTGTGGCGTTCCTGATCGATTCCGTTTAAAATACCGATCAGTTTATAACGGTTCTGGCTGATCACGTCCGCCAGTCCGTTGGCAAAATAGTCGTAGGTAATTTCCTCCGCATAGGTAGGACTCACCGTGGTCAGCTTATCACAGGTGACGATGGCCCCCTTCATATAGTCCACATCTTTTTTATAATCCAAAACGTCACGGCAGCGCTCGGGAATCCCCAGAAGGTCCTCCAAAATCCGCCCATCGAACCGGCCTTGGTATTCGATGTTGTGAATGGTAAACATGGTTTTCAGCCGATCGTAAACAGGCTTTCCCTCGTAAAGGAGCTTCTTATAAACCGGAACCAGCGCGGTTTGCCACTCGCTGCAGTGCAGGATATCCGCCCGAAAATCGATGAGAGACACCGCGTCCAGAGCGGCTTTGGAAAAGTACGCAAACCGTTCCCCGTCATCGAAATAGCCGTAGTAGGCATCGCGGTCGAAGTACTGTTCGTTGTCCAAAAAGTAAAAGGGAACACCGTCATATTCCAGTTTAAAAATCCCGCAGTACTGACGCCGCCAGGCCAGCCCCACTTCAAAAGAACACAGAAATTCCAATTGGTCCCGGTAGTCTCTCTTGATGTTCCGATAGAGGGGCATCATGACTCTGGCGTCCACCCCTTCCCCCCGCAGAGCTTGAGGAAGGGAGCCGATCACATCCCCAAGGCCTCCGCTTTTAGCGAAAGGGACCGCTTCCGAGCTGATCAGTAAAATATTCAAATCGATTCACTCCTTTTTTAAACGATGCTCAATTTTTCAATGACCACCGGATAGGTTTCATGCCCCGCCAGCTGGCGGTTTTCCCGAACGATGACATCCTTATCCAGCACCACGTGACCCAAAGACACGTTCTGCATGATCTCCGTATTCTGCATGATGATGCTATTTTTGACCACGGAGCCCTTTCCGATCTTTACCCCCCGGGACAGCACGGAATTTTCTACCGTGCCCTCGATGACGCAGCCGTCGGAAATGATGGAATTGCTCACGTGGCAGTCCTCGTGATATAGTGCCGGAACGCTGTCCTTCACTTTCGTGTAGATCGGTTGACTCAGGAGAATGGCCCGCCGCATATCGGAATTCAGCAGGCTGAGATTGGCCTGCATGTAGTTGGTCACGCTGCTGATCTCCAGAAATCGGCTGTCGTAATAATAGCCGCGAATATTCAGATTTGGCGCCAGACGAGCGATGATATCTTTGAAGAAATCGTATTTTCCATAGGACATGGCATCGGCCACCAGGGATTCCAGCAAGGCTTTTTTCATGATGAAAATGCTGGTGCTCCAGGGCACGTCGGGCTGTTCCTTCACATCGTCCGTATTGAAGGCCAAATCGTAAACCCGCCCGCCTTCATCCATATTGAGGCAGGCCACTCCCATGGGAACGGTCTTTCGATCGGCTTGAGAACGAGTGTAAACCATGGTGATGTCCGCGTTCTTCTCCAGATGTGCGTTCATCAGCTTTTGAAAGTCCATGGTGCACAAGATGCTGCTTCCCGATATGACCACGTATTCGCACATGGAACGTTTGATGGAATGCATGTTGCTGGCCAGCGCTTCGACCGTGCCCCGATACATGCCCGACGGACTGGAGCTGGGGCTGGCAAAGGGGGTAAGGACTCGGAGACCGCCGCGTTTCCGATTGAGATCCCACTCTTTTCCGCTGCCCAGATGGTCGATCAGCGAATGATAATTGTATCTGGTAATGATGGAAACGTCATAAATTCCCGAATTCACATAATTGGAGAGCACCACGTCGATAATGCGGTACTTTCCACCGATCGGCAAGGACGCCATGGTGCGGATTTTGGTCAATTCCCTGAGGTTTTCCCGATCCGAATAAGAAAAGATAATGCCTAACGCGTTCATTTCCCCACCTCCTCTTGCTCCTGTTCCCCGGTCACGTCCTGCGCGATCACCGCGCCGGCCGGTACGACGGCTTTGGGCGATATGTGCACTCCATTGCCCAGCACCGTGATTTCCCGGTGCTGTCCGTCCACCTCCGGAACCTTGGAATACCCGATATGCGCTCCGCTGTCAATGTGTACGTTGGGTGCCACGATGGCGTATTCGATCACCGCGCCGCTCTCGATGGT
>CAUHLX010000268.1 GCA_959606705.1 uncultured Bacillota bacterium
AAGCCATATTCCTTGGAAGCGGCAGCCGCGCTGTCGTGAATATTGTTCATGATGCCTTCCAGCTGTGCGTAAACTTCTTCCGCGGTGTAGGGCATCTTGCGAGCGTTCTGGCTCATTTCGATGGCGGAGCAGGCCACGCCGCCGGCATTGGCAGCCTTGGACGGTCCTACGATGACTCCGTTGTCCTGCAGATATTTCAGAGCGTCGTTGGTGGTGGGCATGTTAGCGCCTTCGCAGACGAACTTGCAGCCGCTGGCAACGATGTTCTTCGCGTCCTCGATGTGGATTTCGTTCTGGGTCGCGCAGGGGATATACAGATCCGCCTTTACTTCCCAAGGCTTCTTTCCGGGGAAGAACTTAGCGTCTTTGAACTTGTCGGCATAAGGAGCGACGATGTTCTTGCCGCTGGCTCTCAGCTCCAGCATGAAGTCAACCTTTTCGCCGGATACGCCCGCTTCATCGTAGACATAGCCGTCGGGACCGGAGATGGTAACCACCTTGGCGCCCAGCTGATTCAGCTTGGTAGCGGTACCCCAGGATACGTTGCCGAATCCGGAGATGGCAACGGTCTTGCCTTCCAGAGATTCGCCGTTGGCTTTCAGCATGTTTCTGGCGAAGAAGGTGATGCCGAAGCCGGTCGCTTCGGTTCTGCCTACCAGTCCGCCGTAGGGGATGCCTTTGCCGGTCAGAACGCCTTCGAAACGATTGACCAGTCTCTTGTACTGTCCGAACATGTAGCCGATTTCTCTGGGGCCTACGCCGATGTCGCCGGCGGGAACGTCAGTCTCGGGTCCGATGTGACGATACAGCTCCGTCATGAAGCTCTGGCAGAAACGCATGATTTCCGCGTCGGATTTTCCGTTGGGATCGAAGTCGGAACCGCCTTTGCCGCCGCCGATGGGCAGGCCGGTCAGGGAGTTCTTGAAGATCTGCTCAAATCCCAGGAACTTGATGATGCCTATGTACACATTGGAAGCAAAACGCAGACCGCCTTTGTATGGGCCGAGGGCGCTGTTGAACTGAACTCTGTAGCCTCTGTTGACCTGGACCTTGCCATTGTCGTCAACCCAGGGAACGCGGAACATGATCTGCCGTTCGGGCTCGATCAAACGCTCGATCAGTCCGGCTTCGATGTATTCCGGATGCTTTTCCAGAACCGGCTCCAGGGAAGTCAGAACTTCCTCGATGGTCTGGTGAAATTCCGGTTCGCCGGGATTTCTTTTCTTTGCGATCTCAATGTACTTTTCCACAATGTTCGCCATGTTTGAATCTCCTCTTTTCCTCATTGAATTGTGCATGGAAAATAATAATTTGTAACGAGTTTCCCTACCCTCAACATTAGCACAGCGGACCTTCAACGTCAATAGTTGCGGAGTTCGGCTTTTCCAGGAGAAATTTTGGGGAAATATTTCATACTAAATCGTGGAAGCCTTGGAAAATCACGAGTTTGGAAGGGACTGCCACAGCCGGCCACAAAATGGCAGGTGAAAGTTTTAATTTTCAGACTTTGTTTTGTAACCGAAAAAATTCTTGCGTTTACATTTAAATACTTTAGAGTGGCCGGTATATTTTTAAAAGCTCCTTAAGGTTTTGATTTGTACGAATGACAAATTACCAGGCTCTTTTTTAAAAGAAAATCAATTACTTTTTCTCGAAGAACTGTTAAACTAATAAAAGGACAAAGAGTCGATGACCGCGGAAGCGGGTAAGGAGGAAAAAAATCATGGATCAATCAGTGGAGAAATTGAATGCTCGGGACGTGGCGGCGGCCTATGAGCGGATCAAGGACTACATCTATAAAACGCCGTTGGAGCATTCCATGTATCTCAGTGACGGGGAAACCGATTATTTTTATAAGCTGGAAAGCACGCAGACGGTGAAGAGCTTCAAGATCCGGGGAGCGCTTTCCAAGATGAAGACTCTCACGGAGGAGGAGCGGCGGAGGGGCGTGGCAACCATCTCTTCGGGCAATCACGGAGCCTCGGTGAGCTACGCGGCCAGCCTGCTGGGAATCGAAAACGCGGTGGTCATCGTGCCGGAGACCACTCCTCAGAGCAAGGTGGACAAGATCGAGTATTACGGCGCGCAGGCCCTGCGGATGGGAGCCAACTACGATGAGGCGCATCGCCTGGGGGACGCCTATATCCGGGAGCGGGGCCTGACCTATGTGGACCCTTATTACGATGATACCAAGGTTTACGCGGGTCAGGGCACCGTGGCCGTGGAGATTTTGGACCAGAATCCGGACATCGACGTGATCGTGTCTCCCATCGGCGGGGGCGGGCTGATCACCGGAATCGCCGTGGCGGCCAAAGCGCTCAAACCCTCAATCAGGGTGGTAGGCGTGCAGACCGAAGCCTGTCCGGCCATGGTCAAGGCGTTCGAGGACGGGGTGTTCTATGAGGAATATCCCAGCGAGCCGTCTCTGTGTGACGCTTTGATCGGCGGCGTGGGGGCGTTGTCCTACGCCATGGCCGGGGAATTAGTGGACGACTTTCTGACGGTGAGCGAAGAGAATATCGCCAGGGCTACGGCGTTTATGATTCAAAAGGAAAAGTTCATCGTGGAACCGTCCAGCGCCACTTGTGTGGCGGCGGTCTGGCAGCACAAGGAACGGATCGGCGGGTCCAAGGTGGCGCTGGTCATGTCCGGCGGGAATCTGGACAGCGAGCTGATGGTAGAGCTTTTGAACCGGTATCGGTAAAGGGGAAGGGAGAACGGAAGGATGACACAGGACATGAAAGAGAAGGGAAGGCCGACGGAAGACGAGGCACCGGGGAGGAATGGAGCGCTTGGGGAGCTCGAGGAGGTAATCCGCGAAACGGTGGAGGCGGAGCTGCCGGAGCTTTTGGAGATCCGCACGGAGCTTTACCGCCACCCGGAGGTGGGCGGCGAGGAGGTCCGCAGCTCGGCGCTGCTGGTGAAGAGCTTAAAGAACCACGGATTTCAAGTGGCGGAGCTGTTCCATGAGATTCCGAATGCCTTTCGGGCAGAATTCGATTCGGGAAAAAAGGGGCCGGTGATCGGGGTGATGTGCGAGTTTGACGCGCTGCCGGAAATCGGTCACGGCTGCGGTCACAATCTCATTGCCGCCACTTCACTGGGGGCGGCCTACGGTCTGAAGAAAGCGGTTTCGCTGCTGGGCGGGAAGGTGGTGCTCTACGGCACGCCGGGAGAAGAATGCCTTTGCACCAAGGTACAGCTGTCTCAGGAAGGAGCGTTCGACGAACTGGATGTGGCGATGATGGTCCATCCCAACCCGCGCACGGAAGTGGGCGGTTCCACCTTGGCCATCGAAGCGCTTCAGGTGGAATTTTACGGGAAATCCTCTCACGCGGGGACGTCTCCGGAGCAGGGAATCAACGCGCTGGACGCGGCGGTCATGTGCTACGCCGCGATTAATTTGGAAAAGCAGTATTTAAAGGAAAGCAATATTTACGGGATCATCAATGACGGCGGTTCCAAGGCCAGCGTGATTCCCGATTACGCCTCTATGAAATTTCTGCTGAGAACGCCTGCCAGCAAGCAGCTGCGCAAGGCGGAGGCTATGGTCCGGCGCTGTGCGGAGGGAGCGGTCGCGGCGGTGGGCGCCAAGGTTAAGGTCTGGAACAACGAGCCTTCTAATTTGGAGCTTTGGAGCAATCAGACGCTGTCCTCCGTGTTTGCGGATTATTTAAAGGAGCTGGGCGTGGAGGACCTTCATTTCGTGGACAGCACCGGGTCCACCGATCTGGGCGACGTGAGTCACCTGGTTCCGACGATCCATCCCTGGCTGGGTTTGAACTGCGAGGAACTCCAGCTGCACAGCAAGGCCTTTGCGGACCGGACCGAAACGGAAGAAGGAGCGCGGGCGGTCCGGGTGGGCGCCGCGGCTATGGCGATGACCGGCGCCAGGGTGCTGGCTTCGGAAGAACTTCTGGCCCGGATCAAGGAAGAGTTTCAAAAGCGCAGGGCGGAGGAATAGGGACGTTCCCGACTCTCCGGGTTCTTCCGCTTTTTTCGACTCCGCTGATCCGCGAGGATCATGATCAGCCCCAGGCTCAGGAGACAGAGGCCGATCAGCAGCGCGCAGTTTTGGAAGAAGGCTTCCGGAAGAATCCGAATGACCTGGTCCGTTTCAGGGTCGAAGAGCCAGTTTTCCTGTCCGGGAAAAAAGATTCGATGAAACAGCGTAAAGGCGGTATCAAAGGACAGCCGGGCGCCGATGGCTCCCAGCAGAACCAGCGCCAGCAGTCCGATGCCGGAGTAAAAACAGGGGCTGTGATTTTTTAAATGGGGAATCCGCAG
>CAUHLX010000269.1 GCA_959606705.1 uncultured Bacillota bacterium
TTCCTCGTTGCTGGAATCATTGCAGAGAATGCACATCCGCAGCAGCTTCCGGTCCAGCGGATTTTCAAAATCCGCCTCGGCTTCGGGAACCACTCGGTCGTCCACCGCGTACTTCTGGACCGTCATCTTATTTTGGGTCAAAGTTCCCGTCTTATCCGAGCAGATGATCGAAACGCTGCCCAGCCCTTCCACCGCGTGAAGTTTTCGCACGATGGCGTTCTCCTTGGCCATCTTCTGGGTTCCGAAGGAAAGAACGATGGTTACGATGGAGGACAGTGCCTCGGGAATGGCGGCCACCGCCAAGGCTACCGCAAACATAAACGCGTTGACCAGATCGTCGCCTTGATACATGCTCACACCGAACAGAATGGCACAGACGATGATGATGATGATGGACAGCTTCTTACCGAAATTGTCCAGATTGACCTGAAGCGGCGTCTTTTTGGACTGAGTGCTCTTAAGAAGCTTCGCCACTTTACCGATCTCCGTCTCCATCCCGATACCGGTCACCACGAAAGTGGCTCTGCCGTAGGTGACGAAGCTGCCGGAAAACACCATGTTCTTCTGATCTCCGAGGCCTGCCTCGCCCTCGATGGCGTCGGTGATTTTTTCCACGCCCACCGATTCGCCGGTCAGCGAGCTTTCATTTACCTGAAGGCTGAAATTCTCTAAAATTCGTCCGTCGGCACAGACGTAATCTCCCGCTTCCAGAAACACCACATCGCCCACGGTCACTTCCGCCGACGGCACTTCGACCTTTACTCCGTCCCGCAGGACCTTAGCAACCGGGGCCGACAGCGCCTTCAAGCTTTCCAGAGACTGTTCCGCCTTTACGTGCTGCACCGTTCCCAAAATGGCATTCATAGTAATGACCACTAAAATGACCTGGTAACTTTCCAAATCTCCTAAAAACATGGAAATCACCGCGGCAAAGATCAGAATAATGACCAGAAAATCCAAGAACTGTTCAAAGAACACTTGAACCACGCTCTTTTGCTTGCCCTCCTGAATCTCATTGCGGCCATACTCTTCCAGGCGTTTTGCCGCCTCCTCACGCGCCAGCCCCTTTTCCGAAGCCTTCACGTCCGAAAGCACCTGCTGTTTCGACTTGTTATAACTCTGATTCACTGATTCACCGCTCCTTTCAAAGCATCACGGTACGTAACTTTTGCCATTTGTGAAATCTATCGTTTAAAGGAGTATAAAAAAAACCTCCCACTATAATTTCACAAATAGTATCACCTATTTCTAAAATTATAATGAAAAGTCTTGTCACCAATTAAGGATTGGCATATAACAGCAGGCTTTTGGGCCGCGCATGTTGCCGTTATATTTCAACTACTCCCTCTTCATTTTTAATTTGATACGATCTTACCATTTCCTGGGGTCCTCTGTCAAGGGTTTTTCTCAATCGGAAATGAGAAATAATACATCTCCCTTCGATTATGCTAAAAAAACCGAAATCATCAAATCCGGGGCTTCCTCGATTCCCGGAAACATAATCATTTTTGAATCGGAATAACCACACAAGCCACAAGGCTTTCCTTGACTTTTTGAGCTGTTTTCCATATAATTAAAAATTGCTAAATAAGTGAAAGAAGAACTTCGAGCGCTCTTGCAATCAGGGCGATTATTAGGAAAGGGGACTATCGGAAGCATGAAGAAAATCCTAGTGGAAATCTGTGCCTGTACGGAATGCGTCATGAAAGGCGCAATGGATTTGGAAGAATCCATCATGGACCTGAAGAAGTTAAAAACACAGCTGAAAATCAGCGCTCCGGTTAAAGTGGAAATCAACAAATGCCTGGGAGAAGGCAAGCACGCGGACAAATCGCCGCTGGTAATGATCAATGGCGAGTTGATTGAAAACGCCAACAGCGAGACCGTCATGGCTAAGATCATGAGTCTCAGCGCGGAGGAACAGCAAACAGAGGAAGATAACCAGTAAAGAAGTTGCTTTTTGAAAGGAGCAGTGATTAAAGATTGAGAGGCATTTACACTCCCGTTAAAAACCTTCGCCGTCAAGTTTTTGCGGAGGTGGCGCGCCTGGCCTACGAAGGCGGCGATTACGCCAAAAAGATTGAAGAGATCCCGTTTCGCATCATTCCCGGAGAGGTACCCACCTATCGTGACAGTATCTTTCAGGAACGGGCCATCGTTGGCGAACGTCTTCGTCTCGCCATCGGGCTGCCGCTCTATCCCGCGGACCGCCCCACTCATATCTCGGCAGGTGTGGAGGAAAGCGCCATCGCGGAAAAAGTATATGACGATCCTTTAATCAACGTCATCCCTTTCGCATGCAACGCCTGTCCCGAAACCTCCTCCATGGTAACGGACAATTGCCGCGGCTGTCTGGCCCATCCCTGTATGTCGGTGTGTCCGGTAAGCGCCATCTCCATGGTGAACGGAAAGTCCACCATCGATCAGGATAAGTGCATTCGCTGCGGCAGATGTGTGGATATCTGTCCTTATCACGCAATTGTAAAGTACGATCGTCCCTGTTCCGCCGCCTGCGGGGTAAAAGCCATCGAAAGCGACGAACTGGGCCGTGCTAAAATCAACTATGATAAATGCGTATCCTGCGGGATGTGTCTGGTCCACTGCCCCTTTGGTGCCATCGCGGACAAATCCCAGATCTTTCAATTGATCCACGCGCTGAAACGAGGCGATGACATCATCGCGGCCATCGCTCCCGCTTTTGTGGGGCAGTTCGGTCCTTTGGCCACTCCCGCAAAGGTAAAGGAAGCCCTGATCGAGGAGCTGGGATTTGCCGATGTGGTGGAAGTCGCTCTGGGCGCCGACATGGGCGCCGTGGAAGAAGCGCACCACTACGCTCATAAGGTCGCTACCGGCGAGGAGCCCTTCCTGGCTACCTCCTGCTGCCCCGCCTGGTCCGTAATGGCCAAGCGGAATTTTCCGGAGATCGCACCTTACGTCTCCAATGCCTTAACCCCGATGGTAGCCACGGCGCGAACCATTAAAGAAGAACACCCCGATTCCAGAGTCGTCTTCATCGGGCCCTGCTCCGCAAAGAAGCTGGAGGCTTCCCGAAGAAGCGTACGCAGCGACGTGGACTTTGTCATCACTTTTGAAGAACTGATGGGTATCTTCGTCGCCAAGGGCATCGAATTCAGCGAATTGGAAACCGAACAGGTGCTGGATGAGGCCACCGGCGCGGGCCGGGGCTACAGTGTGGCCGGCGGCGTGGCCGATGCCATCGGCAACTGCGTGGCCGACCTCTATCCCGACATCGAGCTCAAAATGGATCGGGCGGAAGGTTTGGCCAACTGCAAGAAGATGCTTACGCTGGCCAAGGCGGGTAAGCGCGACGGCTACCTGATGGAAGGCATGGCCTGTCCCGGAGGCTGTATCGGCGGCGCCGGCACCATGCTGAACCTCAACCGGGCCTCTTCGTCCGTCAAGGCCTTCCAGGCTCAGTCCGACAACGATGTGGCCACCTGCAACCCCATCTTCCACTATCACGACGACGATCCCACGCTGGCTAAGGCGAAGAAGCCCTCCGTGGTATCGAAGAAAAAGACAAAAAAAGACTAGCGGAATCGAATCAAGCGCCCGGTTCGAGTTTCAATTTATGAAGATCGAACGCCGGTACACAATTCCGTGGAAACAAAAAGCGTAATCATCCGTTCGCTGTGATGATTACGCTTTTTTCTATTTTCTATTCGCTCAAAAGCTCCACTGCCTTCCGCAGCTGCGTGTCCTTCTCCCGAGGCAGCGTATTGGTCCCGGCCTGATAGTCGTCTCTGCTGACTTCGATCTTGATGTCCGGCTCTACGCCCTTCTTCTGGATCACATTTCCTTCCGGTGAGAAATACTGCATGATGGTCATCTTCACCGCATCGCCGCTGTCATCTCCCTTGATGATGCTGTTCACCGGAATGATCTGCTGGATGATCCCTTTTCCATAGGTGGTGGTGCCGACCAGCTGGCCTCCTTTGTTGTCCTTGACCGCGCTGGCCACGATTTCCGACGCACTGGCCGAGCCGCCATTGACCAGCAGCACATAGGGAAGCTCCGTCTTTCCAGCGGTGGATTTATAGAATTCCTTATTTCCTTTCCGATCCTCGGTATAGGCCACGATCCCTTCGTCCAAAAGCTGATCCGCCACTTCCACGCTGGCCGGTACCACTCCGCCGGGATTGTCTCTCAAGTCCACGATCAGTCCCTTTACCTTTTTCTTCTCCAAGGCCTTTACCTGATCCGCGAAGTCCCGGCCGGTCCGTTCCTCGAAGGAACTGATCCGCACATATCCGATATTGCCG
>CAUHLX010000270.1 GCA_959606705.1 uncultured Bacillota bacterium
GGATTTTAATTCCAAGTACTTGTCCGTCATTTTATGAAATCCCATCATAACCGGGCCAAAGGTGAGATTCATCACCGTGCTGGTGATCAACGCTTTCAAAAACAACGAATCACCGATGGGAAGAGTCCCGGCGTCCATCATCGCCGTCACCCCGCCGTTGTAAATCTTCAGCATAAACGCCAATGCCGCGCCGATCAGGCCCCAGATCAGCGCCTTGGAACCAATTCGATCGGGAAGAATCCAAACACCGACACCAATTCCGGAAGCACACAGCTCGCCTATGGTAGCCAAAAGCGCAAACTTCACAAATCCCAGTAAAAAAGGATTCGCCGCGGAAACCTGACGAAAGATTTCCCTGCTGAAGGGAAGGATCAAGACCGTCGCGAATAAAATCAACACGATCCCGCAGTATAGGGGAATCCCCCAGCAATTTTTTCTCTGTTCTGTCATGCCGCCTCCCTCGTGTTCATGCATGATGCATGATCATTTCTTTTTTACTATCATAGTCTAATTTTCGCGGTTTATCAATCACAATCGTTTTGCTCTCACATTTTTTCCGCACCGATTTCCACCCGTTTTTCAGCGGATCGTTCCGGCTCCTTGAATCCCAAGCCAAAGGCCTCATCATAAGAGGTAATCATAACCAGAGCGCCCGGATCGATGCGATAAGCGGACTGACGCACCTTGGTGATCTCCCGTTTGTTGCAGGCACAAAACAACATCTGCTTGCTGCTGCCGGAAAAGGTTCCGGTAGCCTCTACCAGCGTGGCTCCCCGCTCAGTTTCCTCCGAAATCAAATTTGCCACCTCCATCCCGTGGTCCGTAATAATGATTGCCATCTTGCCGGAGCCGGCACCATACACCAGCTTGTCGATCACCATGGTCGTCACCACCGTAGCCACCACTCCGTGCAGCACAGAATCGATCCCCCCGAACACCAGTCCGCCGATCAGTATGACGACAGCGTCCAGCACCAGGGAAATCTGACCCAGAGACAGGTGTGGATGCTTTTTTTGAATCATCATCATGAGGAAATCCGTTCCTCCGGTGGAGGAGCCTCTCATATAAATCAGCCCTAAGCCTGCACCGGAAAGCGCGCCGGTATACAGAGCCGCCAACAGCGGTTCTCCCGCATAGATTGGGAAGTGCGGAAAGACCAGATCCATAAAAACGGCGGAAATGATCATGGTTTTCACCGATTTCAGCAGAAACGTCCTCCCCAAGACTCTATATGTCACCAAAATGATCGGCAAATTCAGCAGCACGGTAATTACCCCGATGGGAAGCCCCACGAAATGATTGATCAGAATCGCCAAACCCGAAAATCCTCCCGGCGCGAAATGGGCGGAAGTGGCGAAGGTGTAAATCCCCGCCGCGTACAGAATGCTTCCGACTATGTCATAACCCAAGTCCGTCCCCAGTTCCTTCCATACCCTGTTTTCAATCCTCTTCATATTTCATACCCCTTTCTTCGTTCCCGACAAACAGCGGCCGCGAACCGTTTTCATTCTACTCCCGACCCTTGAATAAATTCGTCAAATATTTTCCTTTCTTTGTCCGGATTTTATGATATAATATGCCCTCAGTGGTGTTTTTTGTCGAAATGGGAGGGACTAGACGTTATGCTAACAAAAGAAGATTACATCGCCATTTTAGAATTGAAACCACACGTGGGAGGCGGTTATTACCGCAGAGTGTACGAACACGCAAAGCCCGCCGACGGGCAGGCCGGAGGACCCGGATTATCCTCGTCGATCTACTATCTGCTGGACCGCAGCGAAACTTCTATGTTTCATCGCCTCACTTCGGATGAGACCTGGCTGTACCATTGCGGCGACCCTTTGGACCTCTATCTGATCACCGATTCCGCGGATGATTCCCAGTCCACCTTGGAGATTCATTCCATCGGAGTCGATCTGACTGCCGGGCAGCGGCCTCAGTTTACGATTCCGGCCAACCGCACCTTCGGCGCCAAGCATCAGCCCGCAAAACGGGTCTCTAACCCCTTGGAACCTACTTATGGCTTTACCTTGGTCAGCTGTGTGGTTTCCCCGGAGTTTTCCTATGATCAGTATCAGCTTTTTACTGTCCAAGACATCCGAAAACGATATGGGCAGTTAGCGGGCCTGAAATATTTCTTTGAATGATTCAATCATCCGAAATACTTTTGCCGCATACGGAAAAACCGCCGAGGCGCGCACCGATTGCCGATTGGCATCCGGTTCCCCGCTCAGCGGTTTTTTATTTGTCCGGTTCCCTCGTGTCCTCAGGCTCAATTGAGCTTCAATTCCAGATAATCCGGATACTGACGCTCTTCTTCTCCCTGATACTCCAATAGGCTCCAATCGCCCTTCTCTTCGATTTCTTCAAACCCCATCATTTTATAGGTGATATACATCACTCTATTCCTGCCCGTCTCGATAAACTCCGCCCGCAGTTTCTTGCCGCGTGCTTCCGCTAACTTTACCGCGTGGACCAGCAGCGCCGACCCGATGCCCCGGGTCATCACCCGGCAGGACATCAACAGCAGACGGATTTCCAGAGTCTCTTCCGTCTCTTCCAGAAGCATCAGCCCGATCTTGCCGTAGGTCCCATATTTATCAGTGAGACTCGCCACCAGAAAAATGTGATGGTCCGACTGGGCCAACGCTCTCAATTCCTCGTAATCATAGGTGGTTCCCGTGGAATTGAGTTGATTGGTGCGGACCGTCAATTCTTCCACCCGCTCCAAATCCCCTTCCTTTACCGGTGCCAAAGTAAGCTCCATTCCCAGCGTCTTTAAAAATTCTTCGGAAGAACCCTGAAACTCCGCTTCCACGTGTTTTCGCCGCAAATCGCTTAAATACATCTGACGGCGAAGCTTGGAGTCCTCCGTGACGAATCGGGGTGTCAGTTCATCCATTTCCGTTAGCTTCCCATAATCCGCGGCGTCGATGAGCAGGACCTCCGGATGAGCAAAACCCACGGCCTCTCTTTCAAAGGGCTGATCGTCGATAAAGGCAAAAGTGTCGATGCCGATGTTGATGGCTTTGGCAATCGCCTCGACGGACTGCGTCTTGTCGCTCCAACCGATCTGCGGATAGATGAAATACTGGTCCAGGCCAAATTCCTCCAGCTTTTTCATCGCGTCGCCATAGTCGTTTTTGCTGGCAATGGAGAGTAAAATGCCCCGCCGGTCTAGCTCACGGATCACCTCGGATACCCCTTCCTTGAGTTTCACTTCGGGGCTTTCCAGAAGAGTTCCCTCCCACAGCGTCTCATCCAGATCCCAGACCAGACATTTCACCTTCTTGTTCGTTCCCATTTTAAGCCTCCTTCGCTCGGGCCACTACCTCTGCGATCTTGTCTATGGTCTTGAAATTCTTTTCGCTGATCTCTTTCTTGGGAATTTTAATGGCGAACTCCTTTTCCAAAAACATGACCATTTGAAGAGCGAACAGGGAGTTTACATAGCCTCCCTTGAACAAGTCCGTGGTGTAATCCAGCCCCGGCTTAGCTCCGTTCTCCATAAAAAACTTCATGATTCTTTCTTTGATCTCTTCCATCTCTCTAACCTCCTATCATCTCTACCAGCTGCTTGCCGCTGATCCATCCCGTCACGTTGAAACGGTTCATGGTCAACAGACTTTGCGGCAGGCCTTTTACTATGGTATTGTTCCCTTGTTCCACGGTAGTGGTCACTTTGACCCCCATTTCCGTCAACAGAACCTCGGAAAAGGTGGTATTGAACCCGTACGGATATGCAAATTCAAGGACCTTGTTTCCCACGTTGCTTTCCAGCTTAGTCCTGGACTGTGTGAAATCCTCGCGAAACAGCTTGATATATTCTTCTTCCGTTTCACCCGGAAGCGGATAAACACCCTGTCGATAATCGTCTCCTTCGTAGAATTTCTCCTGATGGAGATCGTAGCTGTGACTCTGCAGATCGAAAGTCCCGGACTGATACATTTCCCGGGCCTCGATATAATCGAAATGAGGACGAATCTTTTTCCCCGTATATCGATAGGTATCCTTGCCCACCGAAATACCAATCACGTTTACCGTCGCCTTCATTCCGTACTTTTCCAGAATCGGCTTAGCATAGACATAATTGCTCTCATATCCGTCATCGAAGGTGATCACCACCGGCTTTTCCGGAAGCGGCTGTCCCTTCTCCACATAATCCGTCAAATCCGAGAAGAACAGCGCCGTGTAACCCGCCTTGGCCAGCGCTCTGATCTGTTCCTCCAGTTTTTTCGGAGGCATGATGACTCCGTTGTCCGACTGAGG
>CAUHLX010000271.1 GCA_959606705.1 uncultured Bacillota bacterium
ATCGGGAAAACCTCACGCTGGTGGACCCGGTACTGGGCGACAATGGCGCGCTGTACAGCTCCATGAAGACGGACATGATCGGAGAAATGCGCAAGCTGGTAGCCAAAGCGGATATCATCACCCCCAATTTTACCGAGGCGGCGTTCCTGCTGGATCAGCCCTGCGGGGAGCCACTGTCCACCGAAACGCTGAAAAAATGGCTGACGGAGCTGTCCTCCATCGGACCGGAGACGGTGATCATCACCAGTGTTCCCGGAGGAGACGGTCAGATGGGAACGCTGGGGACCAGCAGCGACGTGGTGGCCTACGACCGAAGGAACAATACCTTCTGGAAGGTGGGCTGCCAGTATATTCCCGCGTCCTATCCGGGAACGGGGGACGCCTTTGCCAGCGTTTTGATCGGCAGCCTGCTGCAGGGGGACAGCCTGCCGGTGGCTCTGGACCGTTCGGTGCAGTTCATTTCTCAGTGTATTAAAGCCAGCTATGGCTTCAACTATCCCAAACGAAACGGCGTTCTGCTGGAACGGGAATTGGACATTTTGAAGATGCCGGTGCTGATCAGCGGCTACGAGATGCTTTAAATTAGCTTACACTGTTTTTAGAAAGGGGTACTTATTTGTCACAGCTTTCGATCGAGCCCATGAAGGAACCGGACAAGATCATTAATTATTGGAAAAAGGAGCCCTTTGTGGTGGCCTGCATCGTGGGATCGGGACTGCTCTACAACGGAATGCTGGTGCTGGGTCCGGTGCTTCAAGGGAAATTAATCGACTCCATTGCCCGAGTGGACCCGCTGAGCACGGTGGGCTTTCTCGGGATTTGTTATGTGGCGGCCATCGGCTTGATTCAATTGATGCGTTACATCAAACGATTTTATATTCGCCGCTTTGCCAACAGCACCAGCGCCACGATGCGCCGAATGATTTACAACAACATCATGAACCGCCGCGCGGAGGAGTTGGACACGGAAAACGCGGGGAACCTGATGACCAGGACCATTTCCGATGTGGAATTGTGCGTGGAGGGGATGCGAAAGTTTTCCACGGAGGTATTTGACACCGGGGTTCTAATGCTTTCCTATCTGGTGTGCATGCTGAGCTATGACGTGAAGGTGACGGTGCTGGCCTGTGTGTTCACACCGCTGGCCATGCTTCTGGCCGAAAAACTGAAAAAACTCATTTACCGTTTTTCCAGGGAGTATCGGACGGCCACCAGCCGGATTACGGATCTGACCTACGATCGAATTCAAAACGCGATGCTGTACCGGGTGGGCGGGATGGAGGAACGCAATCTACGGGAATATGAAACGGAACTGGAGGACTGGCAGAACAAAGCGATCAAGGCCAGCATCCTGGAAAATTCCATGTCTCCTATTTATCGGGCCATCGCCATGCTGGGAATTTTGGCGGTGGTTTATTTCGGAGGAGGACTGGTTCTTTCCGGCGGGTGGTCCGTGGGGCAGTTTTCCGCTTACATCGCCATGTTTCTGTCGGTGACCAACAAGGCGGGACGGGCCGCGAAGCTGATGAATTCCGTGCAGAGATCTCAGGTTTCCTGGCAGAGGATCAAGCCCTACCTGGGCGAGTACAAGGAGGCGGAGGGCGATCCCCGATCAGCCTTCGATCTTGACCTCGAAGCCGGCTCAGCCGCAGATGCCGGCACAGAGACACCGGAGAGCTCCGCGGAGGAGGGACTGGTGGTGAAGGATTTGGGCTTTACCTATCCGGGGTCGGACAAGCCGGTATTTTCACAGGTGAATTTTTCTGCCAAGCCGGGAGAAATCATCGGGGTCACCGGCCCCATCGCCTGTGGAAAGTCCACCTTGGGCTTAGCTCTGCAGGGGCTCTATCCATACGAAGGGAGCATCCGGCTTTCCGGCCGGGAGCTTAGCCGGGAAAGCGCGCTTTGGAGGAGCGGCCGGATCGCCGCCATGGAACACGACCCTCACCTCTTGTCGGATACCATCTATGAAAACATCACATTGGGTGAACCGGCGGAGGTGACGGAAATTCTGGACGAGGTGCGTTTTTCAGAGGATCTGCGCTCGATGCCTCTGGGACAGGAAACCATGGTGGGCAGCGGCGGAGTCCGGCTGTCCGGCGGACAGCAGGCCAGAATCGCCTTGGCGCGGACCTTGGTCGGTGAAAAGCGCCTCATCATCCTGGATGATCCGTTTTCCGCCGTGGACATGAAAACCGAGGAGGAGATTATCCAACGGCTGCGCGCCCGTTGTCAAAACAGCGTGGTCATTTTGATCTCCCATCGTCTGGCGGTTTTTGACCGGGTGGATCGGATTATTCTGATGCATGGAGAAAAAGAAGCGGGGATCATCGAATACGGGACCCATGAGGAATTGCTGGGAGCCTCCAAGCTCTATGGGGAAATTGTCAAGCTGCAGCAGCGAGAGGGGGAGGACTGCCATGGGGCGTAATCCGGTATGGAGCTGCATCCGCAAGACGATGCGAAAGAACGCCGGAATCACGGCGGCGCTCATCACAGCCATCATCGGCGTCGTGCTCTGCACCTTGATCCCGCCGCAAATTCTGCGCGCGCTGATCGATACCTGTCTGGTTCCGGGAAAGGCCGAAGGGCTGATGACGCTGGCGGCGATCTATCTGGGCGTGAGCATGCTCACCAGCTTTTTTGATTTTCTAAAGGGAGGGATTCTGACCATCATGGGTCAGCGGATTACCAAAGACATTCGCTTGGCCATGATGGAAAAGCTGTCCGGGATTTCGGCGACCTACTTTTCCTCCAACGATCCGGGATTTATGGTTTCCCGATTTACCAACGACGTGGATACCATCAATACCCTGTTCAGCAGCGGAGTAATCAGCATGGCGATCGACTGTTTTAAGATTCTGGGAATCTTAGCTTCCATTTGGATGTTCAGCGGACGGCTGGCGCTGGTGGTGCTTCTGGTGGTTCCCGTGATTTTTGTGATCAGCAGAGCCTTTCAGAAACGAATGCTGAACGCGCAGCTTCAAAATCGCGTTTTGGTGGGGCGAGTGAACAATCTGATTGCCGAAAGCCTGGCTCACGTGCGCATGATCAAAGGCTTTTCCAAGGAACATTATATGGAAGAAAAGTATACTCAGCGGCTTCTGGAAAATTACCGGACGGTGGAGAAAGTGAACTTTTATGATTCCATATTTTCTCCCATCCTCGTTATGCTGCGGGCGGTGGTCATCGTGTTCGTGGTGATGGCTTCCTCGGAGCAGCTGGCATTTCTGGGGATTACGCTGGGAATGGTGGCGGCGTCCCTCAATCTGATCGGGGATTTGTTTGTGCCTATAGAAAACCTAGGGATGGAATTGCAGAATATCCAGCAGGCGGTTTCCGGCATTCGCAGAGTCAACGACTTCTTTCAAAGTCCGGAACAGCCGGTCCAGGACCCCACGCTGACCGCCGAATGCGTCGTGACGGATCGGGAGGCGTTGGAGTTGAAGTTTGAGGGACTCCATTTTCACTATCCTGACGGGCCGGAGGTCCTGTCGGCAATCGATTTCGAGATACGGGCAGGGGAAAAGGTGACCTTTGTGGGCCGCACCGGAGTGGGAAAATCCACGCTGTTCAAGCTGGTGATGGGACTGCTGGAACCCTCTCAGGGCCGTTTAACCTTGAATGGGAAGGAGCTCCGAGCGATTCCCAACGGAGAAAAGCGCAGGCTGTTCGGTTATGTGGATCAGACCTTCCACATGATCCCCGGAACGGCGGAGGAACAGATCAGCTTGAAGGATCCGGCCATCTCCCGACAGCAGGTGGAGCAGGCGCTGGAATTCGTGGGACTGCTGGACGAGCTGCGAGGCTTGCCGCAGGGATTGGACACACCTGTGAGTCAGATCGGATCCTTTTCCCAGGGCCAGAAGCAGCTGCTGGCCATCGCCCGAGCCATCGTAACCGATCCTCCCATTCTCCTGCTGGATGAGATTACGGCCAACATGGATTCCGTCACCGAGGAGCGAATCGTATCGGTGCTGGGACGGGCGGGGGCTTCCCGGACGATATTGTCCATTTCCCATCGTTTGTCATCCATGCTCTCCTGCGACCGAGTGGTGATTTTGGAAAACGGCCAGGTGAGAAGCAGCGGTACGCCGGAGGAGCTGTCCGCCATGGATCCCTGGTACCGGGATCATTTGAAATTAGAAAAGCTGATCTGGCAGTAAAAAGGGAAACGCTTCCACGCAGGGAGCGTTTTTTCGTTTTGCGATAAATATTTCAGGAGACTAGTTGACATT
>CAUHLX010000272.1 GCA_959606705.1 uncultured Bacillota bacterium
TGGAAAACGGATACACGAAGGAAGAGATGAAAATGGTAGACGAGACCCATAAGATTCTGTCCGAGGACATCAAGGTAACCGCGACGACGGTACGCGTTCCGGTCTTTGCGTCTCACAGCGAATCCATCAATCTGGAGTTTGAAAAACCCATTGACATGGACGAAGTGAGAAAGCTTCTGGAAAACGCTCCCGGCGTGGTGGTACAGGATGACTTGGCCAACAATGTCTATCCCCTGGCCAGAGACGCCGCGGGTACCGATGCGGTCTACGTAGGCCGGATTCGCAGAGACTTCAGCGTGGAAAACGGAATCAATCTTTGGGTTGTAGCGGACAACATTAGAAAAGGCGCGGCGACCAACGCCGTCCAAATTGCCGAATTGCTCTTAACCAAATAAATCAAAGCTGAGGAGTGATCTTATGACACTGTTCACAGGCGCCGGTGTGGCACTGGTTACACCGTTTACGGATGGAAAGGTAGACTTTCCCCGCCTGGGCCGGTTGATCGACTGGCAGGTCGCCTCCGGGATCGACGCAATTATCTCTTGCGGCACCACCGGAGAGGCTTCCACACTCAACGATAAAGAGCACATAGATACGGTAAGATACACGGTAGACCGGGTGGCGGGCAAGATTCCCGTGATCGCGGGCTCCGGAAGCAACGACACGAAACACGCGCTGGAAATGAGCAAGGCGCTCACCGACGCGGGGGCGGACGGCCTTCTGGTTGTCACACCCTACTATAACAAATGCACACAAAAAGGGCTGATATCCCACTATACTACGATAGCTGACCAGATCGAAATTCCCATGATCCTTTATTCTGTCGCAGGTAGAACGGGCGTAAATATCAGTCCTTTTGCTGTCTCTCGTCTCTGCGGACATGAAAAGATCTGCGGAATCAAGGAGGCCAGCGGCAACATCTCTCAAGTGGTGGAAATCGCCCGCTATGTCTCGGAGGACTTCGCGCTCTATTCCGGCAATGACGATCAGGTGGTCCCCCTGCTTTCGCTGGGCGGCTCCGGTGTCATTTCCACGGTAGCCAATCTAATCCCGGCCGAGGTCCATAAGATGGTTCAAACTTACTTAGATGGGGATACCGAAACGGCCGCGAAAATGCAGCTGGATCAGAAGCCCCTGATCGATGCGATTTTCGCTGAAGTCAACCCGATTCCGGTGAAGGCGGCTCTGGCTGAGCTGGGAAAAATCAACCCGGAATACCGTCTCCCTCTGTGTTCTCCCGAGGATTCCACCATGCGGCGCATTCGCCGGGAGCTGGCCGCCTGGGGACTGACGGAAGGAGCGGACGTATGAGCGAAACTCTTTCCCTTCTCCTCCACGGCTGCCGAGGTCGTATGGGCCAGGTTTTGGCCTCTATGATCGCAGCACGGGAGGACATGATCGTATCCGCGGGAGTGGACCGTCCCGCGGACAGTCCGGACGGCCGCCCTGCCTCCGACACCTGTTCCGGCGTGGATGATGGCTTTCCGTTCCCCGTCTATTCTCAAATGAATTTGGTTTCGGAACGGCCGGACGTGGTCATCGACTTTTCCCATCACGACGCCGTTCCCGCCCTGATGTCCTGGTGCGTGGCAACCGAAACCCCGGTGGTGGTCTGCACTACGGCGCTTTCGGAGGAACAGCGGTCCGCGGTGATCGAAGCAGCCCAAACCATTCCGGTGTTTCAATCCGCCAACATGTCGGTGGGCATCAATCTGCTGGCCAAGATGGCGGCCATGGCCCTGCCTGCACTGGAACGGGATTTCAATGTGGAGATCATCGAAAAGCATCACAATCAAAAAAAGGATTCCCCCAGCGGCACCGCTTTGATGCTGGCGGACGCTATAAACGACGCCTGCGTTCAACGGAAAGACTATTTGTTCGGCCGGCACGGAACGGTTGATCACTGCGCCATCACCGAGCTGGGAATCCACGCGGTGCGAGGCGGCACCATTCCCGGCGAGCACACCATACTCTTGGCCGGACCCGACGAAGTGATCGAGCTGACTCATACCGCCCTTTCCCGGGAGATCTTTGCCCGGGGCGCGCTGCGGGCCGCCGCCTGGCTGAAGGATCGAGCTCCCGGACTTTACTCCATGGCCGATCTGCTGAGCTAACGAAAGGACTCTCGCCTATGGAACAACGATACGCCCCTTCGGAGCCCTCGCTTCTCACCGACTCTACGGAGCTGGCCCGCTTCATCAAAAATTCGCCTAAACGGACGCCGGTCAAGGCCTACGTTCAAGGGGCGCTGGCCCACCGGCCTTTTGACGCCGGTCAAAAATTCGGAACCGACGACTTTTGGATTCTCTTCGGAGAGCTTCGTGAGGTGTCCGGTTATCTGGAGCGGGAAAAAGAACGGATTCAAGAAGTGAAGCTGGAATGTGACCGGAGAAATTCCGCCATTCCCACCATGGATCTTTGCCAGACGGATGCCCGGGTGGAACCCGGGGCCATCATCCGCAGCGGCGTCACCTTGGAACCACATTGCGTGATCATGATGGGCGCTGTTTTAAACATCGGTGCCCGGGTGGGAGAAGGCTCCATGATCGATATGAACGCGGTGCTGGGCGCCAGAGCGATCGTTGGAAAAAACGTTCACGTCGGCGCCGGCGCGGTGCTGGCAGGGGTTCTGGAACCGCCGTCCGCAGAACCGGTGGTCATCGGCGACAATGTGATGATCGGCGCCGGCGCGGTGATACTGGAGGGAGTTCACGTGGCCGACGAAGCGGTGGTTGCCGCAGGCGCCGTGGTCATTCACGATGTCCCTCGGGACTGCGTGGTAGCGGGAATCCCCGCGCGGATCATCAAAAAAAGCGATGAGCAGACACGGCGGAAAACCGGTCTGCTCCCTGAGCTTAGATAAGAAGAAGCGGCCTGATCTATGCCGCTTCTTTCTTTGTTTTTAATTCTTCCCTTGTCTGATGACCGCTGATTTCCCGAATCAGCTCCACGGTCTCTTTCGGTGCTCTCAGGTGATAGAAGGCCAGGCCGGCGACTTTCTTTCCCGTTTCGTCCTTCACTCCCATTAAGGCGTGTGAGCGAAGAAACAGCGGGCTCTTTTTACAGGCCAGACCGATGCGGACCGTGCCACAGCCATTGCTTTCGGCCACGATGTCCAATTCCGTTTCCTCTTTTAGGAACAAGCTCTTGACCTGATCCTTGGTGATGCTGAATACCCGATAATTTGTAATGGCGTACAATGTTTTGGATTCCAGCTCCCGTTTGTCAAGCAAGGGACGTACCGAGAGCAGAACCGGCAGGAAATCGGCCAGAACCAACATGGGCACGATGGTGTTCCACTCGATTCCGGTATTCAAAGCAAAGGGGATATACAGTGCCGCGAAGCCCACGATCCACACCGTGCTCAAAACCCAAACGGCGCAGAGAGATTTTCCGTAGGGCGGCTCCAGCAATTTAAACGGCACGGCCTTCCCACTCCAAAGTACGGCCTCCCCTTCCAACAGCGATTTTCTCAAAAGATCTTCCATGACTTCAAATCTCCTTTCGTTTTCTTGCTTCTATCATACGGCGGAACTCCGTGAAGAAAACGTAAAGAAGAGGAAGGAATCCGTTAAGATCCTGACAAGAAATCGCCGGTTATCATAAAGCTCCCCTAATCCAGCATGCGATAGCCTACGCCCAGCTCCGTTAAAATGTATTTGGGCTCCGCCAGGTTCTCCTCCAGCTTTCGGCGAATATTGGCCATGTTCACTCGCAGAATCTGATTGTCGCTGCTGGTGTAGGGTCCCCAGATCTCCTTCATGATAAAATCGTAGGTCAACACCTTTCCCGCGTGCCTGGCCAGCAGCTCGATCATTTTAAACTCGTTCTGTGTGAAATGCACCTCTCGGCCGTTCACCGTCACGAGATGGCGTCCGGAATCCACCACCAGATCTTGAACCCGGATCACGTCGGCGCTCCGTCCCTCGTCTCCGGTCTCGTTCCTTCGATCTCCGTGGCGAAGCGCCGCCCGGACTCTGGCCAGCAGCTCGGAAATACCAAAGGGCTTGGTGATATAATCGTCGGCGCCCAGATCCAGGGCGTGCACCTTTTCCGCCTCCCGCTCTCTGGCGGACACGATGATCACCGGAACCTGTGACCACTCTCGCAAGGAAGAAAGCACCTCCATGCCATCCAGGTCCGGCAGCCCCAGGTCCAGCAGGACCAGATCCGGCTTCAACGAGAGGTACAGACTCTTCCCCTCTCTCCCGTCTT
>CAUHLX010000273.1 GCA_959606705.1 uncultured Bacillota bacterium
GCTCTTTGTCTGGCGGTAAATCACAGTGGAGACAGCGACAGCATCGGAGCGATCTGCGGAAATATTCTGGGGGCTTATCTGGGGGATCTGGAAATTCCTTATTCCTGGATCGAGAAGGTGGAGCTGGCGGATTTGATGATGATGGGAGCCGATAAAATGCAGGCGGCGCTTTCGGAAGACCGTTGAGTGAAATTCGTTAAAAATGGAAAGAATACCTCCTGAGAGCAGCACACGCGGAAAGCGGTGCGAGGAACAGGAGGTTTTTTTATGCGATTTACAATTCCAAGAGACATTTACTACGGAAGAAATTCACTGGACGCTTTGAAAGAATTAAAAGGAAAGAAGGCGGCGGTGATCACCGGCGGAACATCCATGCAGAAGAACGGGTTTTTGGAGCAGGTACGGACCCGATTGCAGGATGCCGGATTAAAAGTGGAGGTTTACGAAGGCGTGGAGCAGGACCCCAGCATCGGAACCGTGCGGAAAGGTGCGGATTTCCTGAAAAAAGCCAAGCCCGATTGGATCGTGGCTCTGGGCGGAGGGTCTCCCATCGACGCGGCTAAGGCGATGTGGATTTTTTACGAACATCCGGAATTGACCTTTCAAGAGGTGAACGAAGGAGGGAGAATCCCGCCTCTGCGTCAAAAGGCTCGCTTTGTGGCCATTCCCTCCACCTCCGGAACCGCTTCGGAGGTAACGTCTTTTTCAGTGGTCACCGACGAGAGCACCGGAATCAAATATCCTTTGGCGGATTATGAAATGACGCCGGATGTGGCGATCCTGGATCCTTTGCTGGTCGAGACCATGCCGCCCAAGCTCACGGCCCAGACCGGCATGGACGCCTTGACTCACGCCATCGAGGGCTACGTGGCCAAGGGACATTCCGAGTTTACCGATCCGCTTGCGCTTCATTCCATCACCTTAATCTTCGGAAACCTGGTGAAATCTTATCAGGGTGACCTGGAGGCACGGGAGAAGATGCACTACGCTCAGTGTTTGGCCGGAATGTCCTTTACCAACGCGCTGCTGGGGATCGCACACAGCATGGCCCATAAGACGGGGCAGATATTCCACCTTCCGCACGGACTGGCCAACGCCATCTATCTGCCCTATGTCATTCAATACAACGCGGGAGACGCGGAAACCTGCCGCAGATACGCGGCCATTGCCAAAGCCATCGGAGTGGAGGGCTCGGCGGATCGTGAGCTGACACAGAAGCTGGTGGAGTTTGTCAAAACCCTTTCCAACGCCATGGAGATTCCCAGATCACTGAAGGAATATGGAATCGGCGAGGAAGAATTCCGTCTGCGGGTGGACGAGCTGTCCGAGCAGGCGGCGCTGGACCCCTGCACCATCTCCAATCCCAGAAAGACCGGGAAGGATGAGATCAAAAAGCTGTTTCACATGGTATATGAGGGTGAATACAAGGAGTTTTAGAACGAAAAAAGCGGTTTCGGACAGTTTGCCGAAACCGCTTTTTCCATGGGATGCCTAATCAATCAATGACTGCTTACACTGTTTGAACTAGGACTGCATGGCGGACTGATTGCTTCTGCTTCCGCCGCGGAAGAAGAAGGAGATGGCGTAAAGGCCGGCCAGTCCGACCACTGCGTAGATGATGCGGCTGATGAGTGCGAGCTGGCCTCCGAAAATGCTGGCCACCAGGTCATAACCGAAAAATCCGATCAGCCCCCAGTTTACCGCGCCGATAATGAGTAAAATAAGAACAAAATTTTTCATGTGAAATCACTCCTTTCCTGAATTAGTTTTCCCGGAAGCGGTAAAATTATCAACAAATCTGAAAATCAACGGCGGTTTCGGGGCTCAATCAGTCTTTGTTACGCATTTATATAAAATTAATATAAATGTAATATTTTATCGCTGAGAAACGCGATAAAATGAAACAATAGAAGAAGTGTTTTAAAAATGGTCCGACAGCCGGGCCGCCGGGTAAAATGGAGATTAAAATGGAAATTCAAATAAAACTGAAGACCGGACCCGCGGAGCCGCCGATCCTACGCGGCGTGGATTCGGGGATCACCTTGGAGCAGCTGGCACAGGAATATCAGCCGCAGCTGCCCTACCGGGTGTTGGCGGCAAAGGTAAACAATTTAGCGGGGGAGCTGACGAAAAAGATCGAAGCGCCCTGCGAGATCGAATTTTTAGATATGAGGGAGCCGTCGGCAAATCAGCTGTACCAGCGGAGCCTGATTTTTATCTATCTAAAAGCGGTCAATGATGTGATGGGTACCGTGCCGGTGCTGATCGCAAACTCCTTGAACAAGGGGATCTATACGGATTTAAAGACCGGGTCGCCGATTTCCGATCAGCAGCTTTCCGATATCGAGAATAGAATGAGGGAAATCGTGGCGGCGGATCTTCCTTTTCGGAAGGTGGTGCTGGACCGGGACAAGGTGTTAAAGGCGCTGGAGACCTGGGACTACGAGGGCAAGGTCGGTCTCTTGGAGATGAATCCCCACGTGGAGAAGGTTCCGGCCTACGAGCTGGACGGAATGCGCAATTTTTTTTACGGTGCCATGGCGCCGTCCACCGGCTATATCGAGCAGTTTGAATTGAGGAAATACCGGCGGGGAGTCCTGCTGCGTTTTCCCGAGCCCAAGGACCCTTCCAGGGTTCCGGATTACCGGGATGACAAGCTGCTGTACAACGCCTTCGGAGAGGCTACGAAATGGTGCCGATTGATGGACATCAACTTTGTGGCGGATCTCAACCGCACCATTTTGGACGGAAGCTATAAAGAAGTGATCCAGATTTCCGAGGCCCTGCATGAAAAGCGAGTGGTGGAAATCGCGGATATGATCGCCCAACAGCACAAGCGGATCATCCTGATCGCGGGGCCGTCCTCTTCCGGAAAGACCACCTTTGCACGGCGGCTGATCGTTCAGCTTCGAGTCAACGGACTAAAGCCGTTGTATCTGGGGACCGACGATTACTTCGTGGAGCGGGATCGGACTCCCGTAGATGAAAACGGCGAATACAATTTTGAGGATATCGACGCCATCGACATCGAGCTGTTCAATGAAAATATGAACGGCTTGCTGGCGGGGGCGGAGGTCGATCTCCCCGTCTTTGATTTCAAAGAAGGAAGCAAGGTGTTCGGCAAACGAATCACCAAAGGCATGAAAGGACAGCCCATCGTCATCGAGGGCATCCACGGCCTCAACAAGGTTTTGACTGCGAAAATACCTGATGAAGAAAAGTTTAAAATCTACATCAGTCCGTTGACGCAGCTGAACATAGATTGCCATAATCGCATTTCGACAACGGACGCGAGGATGCTCCGGCGGATCGTTCGGGACAGTCAGTTCCGAGGCTATTCGGCGCAGCATACGATTCGGCTTTGGCCCAAGGTACGGGCGGGAGAAGATAAAAACATTTTCCCGTTCAACGGGGAGGCGGACGTGCTGTTCAACTCAGTTCACATTTATGAGTTGGCAGTGCTGAAAAAATACGCCGAGCCCTTGCTGCTGGCCATCAAGCCGGATGAACCGGAGTACAGCGAGGCGGTAAGGATGCTGCGGTTTTTAAAATTCTTCAAGACAATTGCCGACGACTCCATCATCGTCAACAATTCGATCATCAGAGAGTTTATCGGCGGCAGCATTTTTGTAGATTGATTTAGTTTAAAGGGAGGAAAGAACATGATGAAAGCAGGAAAATTAACGAAGAAGCTCCTGGCACTGACCTTGTCGGTCACAATGGTGTTCACCAGCGGAATCGCAGTTTTCGCCGCGGATGACACCGCAGCGTCTAAAGCGCCGAAAGTGCAGCTGAACGGCGAGCAGGTAGCGTTTGAAGACGCCGTACCGCAGAACGTCAACAGCAGAGTAATGGTACCCTTCCGGGCAATCCTGGAAACCCTGGGAGCCACTGTCGAATATGATAAGGCGACCACTACCGTTACCGCGACCACCAGCGACACCGCCATCGAGTTCCAGATCGGCAAAGCGGATCTGACCGTGACCAAGGACGGCAAGGCGGAGAAGAAGACTATGGACGTAGTTCCCTTTGTGGACGCGGCGTCCAACCGGACCTATGTTTCCACTCGTTTCGTAGCGGAAGCGTTCGGTTACACCGTAGGCTGGGATCAGAAGGCTCAGACCGTCATCATCATCGATTTTGACAAGCTGTTTGCCAACATGGATCAGGATTTCAGCATTCTGAGCATGGAAGACGG
>CAUHLX010000274.1 GCA_959606705.1 uncultured Bacillota bacterium
AACCACTCGGACATCGGTGAAGATCGCTTTCCCCGAGCCCACCCGATAAAACTGCTTATTCTGCAGTACGTGAAGCAGCTTGACCTGGATGTCGGGAGGGATTTCGCCGATCTCGTCCAGAAAAATCGTTCCTCCGTTGGCCAGCTCGAAGTAGCCGGCCTTGCCCCCGGGCAAAGCCCCGGTAAAGGCTCCTCCCACGTAACCGAACAGCTCGCTTTCGAAAAGATTGGGGGAAATGGAGCTGCAGTTGACTTCTACAAACGGACCGCTCCGGCCGGACAGGCGGTGAATCTCCGAGGCCAGCAGCGATTTTCCGGTGCCGCTTTCCCCGGTGAGAATCACGTTGGAACGCCCCTTCGACGCGCGGTAAGCCAGGTATTTCACTTCCTGCATGACATGGCTGGAGCCGATGAATTCCGACATCACTCCTTCCGGCAGCTCTCGGGAGGCCTGCGCGAAATTGGCGTGGGTGCGTTCCACTTCCTCGATGATCTTGTTGCGGTCACTCAACAGCTGTTCCAGCTCGGAAGCCTCTCTGATTTTCAGCAGGACTCCCTCGGCCGCTTCGCCGCCGTCGGGAGCGGTAATCGGATAGATGGAACAGAGGGTCAGCCGTTTGTTCAGATCCAGAAACTCGTCAATGATGGGAATACGGTCGCCCATATCCAGGATGCTGTTGATCTTCTCCAAGATCACATCGTATTCGAACAGGTGACTGAATGGCACGCCGATCACGTCGATTTCACCGTACTTCGGGCCCTTTGGTCCGTAAGGGTCGCCCCGCAGAATTCCGCCCATGGTTTCCTTCCGGAGGGTGTAGCCTTTGGCCTGGTAGAATTTCAGCTTTCCGTCTTCGCCGTCGAGAATCACCATGTGGCCGATGGCTTTCATGTAGGTCATCTCAAACAGCGCTCCATCGATGCGAATGCGGATAATCTTGTCCGCCGAATTGACGGAAATTTGTATTTCGTGCCCTTGAAAGCGAGACTGGAGATTCAGGTCGGTGACCAGGCTGTGGTTGCGAACGGCCTTATAGACCGGCTTGATCCCCTCTCCACCGTAGACCCCCATAGCCAGAAGCATATCGCCGGGACGGATCTCCCGGTCCCGAATCCCCAGCTGTTCCAGTTCGCTTTTTCCACAGTCTCCGTCGTCCCAGCCCAGCATGTTGTCCGCCAGAACCACCAGGTCGCCTGACTTGAGAGCGCCGCCGGGATGAGATTTCCGCTGGTCCAGCACCAGCCCGATGATCTCCTTGGCGCGTTGATTGAACAGCTGTATTTTCTTCTCCTGATCGATACAGATCAGACCGGCGTCCGAGTGTTCCGCCAGAGCGTCCAGAAGCAAGTGGTTGGCAATCATTTGTTCTCCTTCGAGTCCGGATTTCCGGACTTTTTGCATGAGTCCCTTTTGGGGATTTTGAGGTTGTTTGTCCGAAAATGACGAAATCTAAAAAAATTCATTCCTTTTAATATCAATGGTTATATTATAAGATCGGATTAAATATTTCAAGCGCCGATTTGTATTGGCACCGAACTTGCTTTTATATTTTAGCGTATCCGCCGATCCACGTGAAAGCAGCCGGCGGCTTTGCCGCTCGGATGGCGAGAGGTAAGACCTGGTGAAATAGCCGCTCCAAGTCCTATGCGGTATTATACCATGTCTTTTGATCCTCACGCCGTTGGCGAGAGGTAAGACCTGGTGAAATAGCCGCTTCAAGTCCTATGCGGCTATTATACCATGAAACTCCGAGACAATCGAGAGGTTGAAAACGGAAGACAAAGGAGGAACCTATGGGAAAAACGAAGAATTTATTTGAATGTAAGGACAATGTGCTGTACTTCGACGGCTGCAGCGTGAAGGAGCTGGCACAGCAGTTCGGAACGCCTCTTTACATATATTCCGAAACAGCGATCGAAAAGCAGTTCTCGGAGTTGCGGGAGGCCTTCCTGAACCGGTACGAAAACACCAGAGCGGCTTATGCCTGCAAAGCCTTCTGTTCCATGGCGATGCTGAAGCTGGTGGAACGGGCGGGAATGTGCATCGACGTCGTTTCGGGAGGAGAGCTCCACACGGCGATTCAGGCGGAGTTTCCTCCCGAGCGGATCGAGTTCAACGGCAACAACAAGCTGCCGGAGGAAATCCAAATGGCGGTGGACTATGGCATCGGAAGGATCATCATCGACGGTCTTCAAGAGCTGGCCCTGATCGAAAAGGTTTGCAAGGAAAAGGGAAAGACGATCAAGGTCCTGTACCGGATCACTCCCGGCGTCAACAGTTCCACGCACGAGTATATCACCACGGGGAAAAAGGACTCTAAGTTCGGGATCCCCTTGGACGAAGAGATCATCTATTCCGCCGTCGAAGCGGCAATTCGCTCTCCTTACGTGGAATTTCTGGGCTTTCACTTCCACGTGGGGTCACAGCTCCACGACAACACCTCACATCTCAAGGCGCTGGAAACTTCGCTGGAGCTCTCCCGGCAGACCAAGCTTCGCTTCGGTTACGACGTGCGGGAGCTGAATCTGGGCGGCGGATTTGGGATTCGCTATTTGCCGGGAGAGGAACGAAAGTCCTATGATTACTTCCTTGAGCCGGCGATGAAACGAATCGAAGAGGTCTTTGGCCAGTTGGGAATTCCCCGTCCGGCGGTGGTGATCGAACCGGGAAGAAGCATTGTGGGCGAAGCGGGAATCTCTCTCTCTACCGTGGGAAGCATCAAGGAAATTCCCGACACCCGCATCTACGTCTCCGTGGACGGCGGAATGTCGGACAACATCCGGCCGGCGCTGTACCAGGCGGACTACGAGGGAATCGTCGCGACGCGGGCGGAAGAAAAGAAGGACGCTTTGATCACGGTCTGCGGAAAATGCTGTGAATCCGGCGACATTCTGATCAAGGACCTGTCGGCGGCGATGCCGAAGTCCGGCGATCTGCTGGCCATCTTTTCCACGGGGGCCTACGGTTATTCCATGGCCAACAATTACAACCACAATCCCATACCGGCTGCCGTTCTGGTACGGGAGGGAGCGGCGGAGGTGATCGTGAAACGGCAAAGTTACCAACAGCTGACCGCAAATGACGTAATTCCGGAGTCCCTGCGGTGATCTCGGGAAAGCGGACATTCTAAAATAGTTCAACAGAAAAAAGGCAAGGAGAAAACACTATGTCAATGGAAAAAATGATGAACGGAGCAAGGAAAATCATCGGTCAATGTATGAACGTAAAAGCGGGAGAAAAGGTTTTGATCATCACGGACCCGGAAGTTTCCGTGGATATCGCCAGAGCGCTCTTTGCGGCAGCGGTGGAAAAAGAAGCGGAAGCCTATGTCCTGTATCTTCAGCCGCCCAAAAATCCGGGCGACGACCCCGGCGAGCTGGCGGGTCTCCTGATGATGGAATGCGATGTCATCCTCACTCCGACATCCAAAACCTTGTTCCACTGTCCTTCCATCAAAAAGGCCGTGGCAAACGGCGCCCGACTGGGAACGCTTTCCGAAGCGGATGAGGAAATCCTCATGGCCGGCGCCATCGAGGCGGATTTCGAAGCCCGGCTGCCCATGGTCATGGCGGTGACGGAGGCTTATACCAACGGTTCTTATATCGAAATGTCCACTCCGGCAGGCACCAGTATCCGGGCCAAGATCGAGGGGCGGACAGCCATCAGCAATACCAGCCTGTGCCACGAGCCGGGAGATGCGGACGGCATCCCGGACATCGAGGTGTACATCGCTCCGGTGGAAGGAACCGCGGAAGGGACCCTGGTCATCGACGCCAGTTCTTCGGCCATCGGCTTGATGGAAACTCCCATGAAGCTGACGGTGGAAGGCGGAAACGTCACCAAGATCGAGGGCGGAAAGGAAGCGGACAAGCTGCGGGAGCTGCTGGCCAAGCCGGGCAACCCCAACTGCTACAATCTGGCGGAAATGGCCGTAGGCCTGAATCCCAATGCCAGAGTCAGAGGCCGGATCATCGAGGACGAAGCGGTTTACGGAACCTGTCACTGCGCGGTGGGAACCAATTTGAACTTCGGCGGCACGGTCGCGGCTCCGCTTCACATCGACATGGTACAGTGGAAGCCAACCATCGTCATCGACGGCAAAATGATCTTCAAAGACGGCGAATGCTTGTTATAACCGGAACGGCGCAGGCCGCTCCGGCCCGCCAGGACTCAGAAGA
>CAUHLX010000275.1 GCA_959606705.1 uncultured Bacillota bacterium
TGGGGAGGCCTCGGTGGTGTTCGATGAAAAGGCCACCGAGGCGCTTCGGACCGCGGCGGGAGGAAGCCGTCTCACCATCCGCTTTACCGAAGCCCGAGTCCTGTCCCACACGGACGGGGAGGCTTGGGAAGAGGCCGGCTGGCAATTGGAAATACGGGCCGGCAGCCGAGAGATTACCACACTGGAAAAAGGCCGACTGTTCGTGCGGCTGCCCTGCAATCCGCGGGAGGGAATCGATGGGAATACTCTGGTCCCCTTTGTGAGGAAAACGGTTCCGACGGACGGAAGCCGCACCACCGCGGAGCTTGAGCCCGTGGCCGCCGGGATTTACCGGCCGGACCGCGGAGAAATGGACTTTATCGTAACGGGAATGTTCCGAGAATGCTGCGTGGGAACGCAGGAGAAGCGATATGGGGATGTGGAGGTTTCGGAGGAAGGGCTTCCTCATTGGGCCAGAGATTCCATCACCTTTCTGGCCGCCAGAGAGGTGATCGACGGTCAGCCGGGCGGGAAGGAAACGGACGAAGCGCAAGGAGCGAACGGAAGCTTCGATCCCAACGGTTACACCACTCGAGCACAGCTGATGAAGCTGCTGGCGGAAATTGAGGGAGCGGAGGTTTCCTCGTATCGGACGGCCAGCCCACAGGCGGTGGAGGAGGCACTGGCGGCGTCCCTCGCGGCTCAAACCCAGGAGGAGCTGGAACGGAAGGTGAGCGCGGTGAGCGCGAAATATGGAATCGAAGGGTCGGGAACACCGTTCGCCGACGTGCCGTATTACGAATGGTACGCGCCTTATGTGAACTGGGCGGTGAGCCAAAAGATCGCTTCGGGGCTTGGCGGGGAAACCTTTGCTCCCCAGGGGATCGTGAGCCGGCAGCAGGCGGCGGTGTTTCTGAAACGGTTTGCCTATGAGCTGGATTTCATGCTGCCGAAGGAGAAGGAGGAAGTGAGCTTCACGGACCAGCAGGAGATCGAGGCCTACGCAAAGGACGCGGTCAAAGAACTGCAGATGGCGGGGATCATCGGCGGCCGGGAGGACGGCACCTTTGATCCGACCGCCGGAGTGACCCGAGGCGAGATCTGCCGGATGCTGGAGAAGCTGGTGGAGGAATACGTGATCACGTCGGAGGGATCAAAATGGTATGTGGTGGAATTATAGAGACGAAGCCGCGCGGCAGCGTATGGATAATAGAGGAGGAAAAAGAATGACCATGGGACTTTCCGGAACACTGAGAAAACATCGGAAGAGGATGCGGCTCACCCAGCAGGAGGTGGCCAACCGGATCGGGGTACAGCGTTCCACCTATTCCCGCTATGAGGAGGGAACCAATCGGCCGAGCTGGAAGGCGCTGCTGAAGCTAGCGGATCTGTATGAGATCAGCATGGATGAGCTGGTGGGCAGGGAATCGCAGGAGGGCACGAAGGAGGCGGCTGAAAAGGAGGCCTCGTCACAGGGCGTGCCGGGGCGGAGCCCGGGGGAGCGGAACGACAACGCGGGGGGACGGGAAGGAAATCACGAATCGGACTCCGTGGAGCAGGAGCAGATCCAACGGGTTTTGGCATTGTTTTGGAATGCCAGCAGGTATGCCAGGGAGACCGCGCTGCTGATTTTGGAAAACGGGCAGAAGGGGAAAACCATCGATTGATTCCGAATTCATCCTTCGATTTGACGGCGAAATTTCGTTCCGGCCATTCGACGGAGGATGGCCTTTGTGCACCTCTTTTAAATAAAAGAGCTTGGATTCCTTTTTCATAAGGAGTCCAAGCTTCTTTCATATCTTACCGCTCCGTCATGGCTTCCATCTCATCGTCGTTGACCAGGGAGGTCACATTGCCCTTCATGAGCAGGAGATAAATCAAGAAGGAGATGACGATACTGATGATGTAACCATTTTCTGAGAAAAACTCCAGATTAGGAAGCCCGTGGATCATCAGGGACAGCTTCCCCAGCAGCGGCAGGGCACAGCCGCAGGCCCAGGCGATGAGCGCGCGGATGTTAAAGCCGCCGGTATACCAGTACCGTCCCTCTTCCGCCTGAAACAGAGACATGACATCCATGTTTTTATGCTTGACCAGGTAATAGTCGCAGATGAAGATTCCCACCAGTCCTCCCAGCATGATGCCCAGAGTACCCAGCCAGCCGTAGATATAGGCGTTTTCATTGCGAATCAGAGACCAGGGGCGCATCAGAATCGAAAACACTCCGGTGATGATCACGCCGGTACGATAGGAGATTCGTTTCGGATATAGGTTGGAAAAGCCGTTGGCCGGAGCCACGATGTTGGCCGCGATATTGGTGGTGAGCATGGCGATCAGAATCCCGGCGGCGCCGATCAAATAAGCGATGGGATTGGACATCAGCGCCACCACGGAGGGCAGGTCGCTGACTACGCTGTGATCCGGGGTCAGATACTGTGTGGCGGAGGTGACATAGGCCCCGAACAGCGCAAACAGCGCCATGGTAGTGGGCAGTCCGTAAAGCTGGCCGCGGAATTGGGTTCGCTGGGAACGAGCGTATCTGGAAAAATCGGGAATGTTCAGGGCCAGGGTGGACCAGAAGGCCATATTGCCGGTGAGACCCGCCGCGAAGACCGCCAGTGTGCCGCCCCGGGAAGCCAGCAGCTGCTTGTCGGCGGGCTGATTCAAGATGTTGAGAATCGAGCCGCCGTTTCTTCCGGCTTCAATGGTGATCCACAAAAACAAGGCCACCACCATGAGACCGAGAAGGGGGGCGCCCCAGGCCTCCAGCTTGCGAATCCATTCGCTTCCACGGTAGGCCACGTAGAGATTGATCAAAAGAAAGCCAAAACAGGTTAGAAACTGGGTCCATTCCAGCTTGCCATAGGAGGGGATCATCGCCGTTATGATGGTGTGCAGCGCCTGACCGCCGACCCAGGAATAGATTCCGAACCAGCCGCAGCCCACCAGTCCTCGAGCCAGAGAGGCGATGTGAGCCCCTCGAGGGCCGAACGCCAGCCGGGCAAAGACCGGATAGGGAACGCCGTACTTCGTTCCGGCGTGGGAGTTGAGCTGCATGGGAATCAAAATCAGCAGATTGCCCAGGGCTACGTTCAGCACCGCCATCCAAGTGGAGAGGCCCAGGGCCACCAGACTGGCCGCCAGGGCGTAAGCAGGCAGGCAAATGGACATCCCGATCCATAGGGAAGCTACGTTGTAAGTGGTCCAGGTCCGCTGAGACAGCGAAGTGGGGGCCAGATCTTTATTATAATATTTCGAGTCCATCAGCTCCGCTCGTGCTACGTCAGTGAGCTCGTAAAGCCCCAGATGTTCCCGCTGTGTATAGATTGACATAAAGTTCCTCCGATTTAATCCGATTCGATAAAATACCCTGAAAGCGCTTCCGTCCGGAAGAGCCCTCAGGGTATTTATTATACACTAGATTCCTTCGATAGAAAACCCGCTAATTGGAATTGAGCAGACCATTCATCATCAGAGATTGGAACTGTTCCAGTTGAGCCGCGTCCTCGGACTGTTCCGAAAAACCCGGTAAGTGAGAGAACCGGGGCGGGAAGAGATCGTGTTTGAAGCTGAGGAAAAAATGGAGCGCGCCCATGAACACGGAGGCCGCCGTCGACGGGTCCACGGGAGTGAATTCTCCGCTGTCCACCCCTTCCTGAATCACGTCTCGAATCAATTCGAATTTAGCGATCACCATATCGGTGATCACCTTGCGGATCCGCTCGTTGTCCAGAAGGTCCGCGGCGACCACCAGACTGGGAAAAAGCTTGTTGCCGTCTCGAACGTTGTCGAAGCTCTTATGCTCTCTGCGGAGAAACTCAAACAGCTTTTCGGAAGCGCTCAGGTCCATCCCGCGTATGGCGTCCAATTCATCGAAATGGTTGGAAAATTTACATTCACAAAGCTGGCCGAAGAGGGTGGTCTTGCTGTCGAAATATTCGTAGACCGTGCCCTTGCCGATGCCTGCTCGATTGGCGATATCGATGATCTTGGTGTTGGCGTAGCCTTTCTCGAGAAACAGCTGGTAGGCGGACTCCAAGATCAAAGCGCGTTTGTTTGACTTCGAGGCAGTTTCCATGGCCTACAGCACCCCTTTCTCCGCTTTTTCCGCCTTGAGCTCCGCGTCCCATTTTTCTTCCAGAGCGAGAATTTTCATTTCTTTGGCTTCCTTTTTCGCCTGGCGTTTCCGATGACC
>CAUHLX010000276.1 GCA_959606705.1 uncultured Bacillota bacterium
TTCGGAACCGCGTTTTAACGGCGGAAGACGGCCGCAAACGAAGGTCGGGAACGGCGGCGAAAGCGCCGGAAGGAGGCAACTATGGAAGCGTTGAGAATCGTGCCCGCAATTTATTATTTCGACACGTTTCGGGAGTTCAATCAGGAATTTCAGCTGGGGATGAGAGACTTGCTGGTGACCAATCGGTGGATTTACGAACCTTATGTGGCGCCGCTTGGAATCCGGACGAACGTAATGTTCCAGGAGGATTTCGGAAGCGGGGAGCCTTCGGACGAGATGATCGATCGCATGGCTGCGGAGATGAAACGGTTTGACGTCGATCGGATCGTGGCTTATGGCGGCGGGACCATCGTGGATATCTGCAAGGTCCTGGCACTGGAGGTTCCTCCCAGGTCCGTAGATCTTTTCACGGGAAAGGTGCCGCCGGCAAGAAGGAGAAGACTGGTGGCGGTGCCCACCACCTGCGGAACGGGCAGTGAGGTGACCAACGTCGCCATCGCCGAATTGAAGTCGCTTCATACGAAGAAGGGACTGGCGGTGGAGGAAACCTATGCGGACGCCGCGGTACTGGTGCCGGAGTCCCTCAACGGACTTCCGGATTCCGTCTTTGCCACCAGCTCGGTGGACGCTCTGATCCATGCCTCCGAATCATATCTCTCGCCCAAGGCGTCTCCTTTCACGGAGCTGTACTCGCTCAAGGCCATCGAGATGATTATGAACGGTTATCGTCAGGTGTTGAAAGGTGGAAATTCCAAGGAGAACAGAGCAGCCTTCTTGAAGGACTTTGCCATCGCTTCCAATTATGCGGGGATCGCCTTTGGAAACGCCGGCTGCGGTGCGGTTCACGCTTTGTCCTATTCCATCGGCGGCGCGTTTCACGTACCTCACGGAGAAGCCAATTATCAATTCTTCACGGAGGTATTCAAAACCTACATGAGGAAAGAACCGGAGGGGAAAATTTCAGAGATCAATCAAATTTTCGCAAAAAATCTGAATTGCGATGTGGATGTGGTGTATGAAGAGCTGGATCGGTTTTTAGGAGAGTTCCTGGAAAAGAAACCCCTTCGCCAATATGGCATGAACAAAGAACAGATCGACGAGTTCACACAGATGACCGTGGACAATCAGCAGCGTTTGCTCAAAAATAATTACGTGTTTCTTAGCGATGAGGAAATTCGGATGATTTTCGCCGCGCTGTATTGATGGTTTGCTTCTCCTTCTTTGAACGGTCCTCCGGCAGGTGCGAGGGTGACCGTTCAGATCACGATAGCCTTCCTGCCGGTGGATTTTCAGCCGGCGAGGGAGGTTATTTTAATCAGCTGCTCATTCTAAGGTATTTGCTGTGATCTTTCAAAGCAAGTATTTGGATTATAAAATATAGATTGCAATTATTTACCATTCATTATATACTCTATTTACAATATAAAGAATTAAAATTTTTTATTGTATTAAAAACTAATTAATGGATAACTGGGCGCTGCAGTTTATCCCATGATTGTGTTTGTGGAGAAAGGGAAAAAGGGGTATAATAATGAAAGGAAAAAAGAAAGAACAAAAAAGGGAAACAAATCAGCGGGGAATGGGTGATCGCAATGGAAAGCCCGCAAGCATTCTTCCCATTCGTCTGACCTCGGACCTGGCATTCAAAGCGGTGTTCGGGCGAGAACGTGAGGAGTGCAAGCTGCCGCTTATTAGTCTGCTCAACGCAATTTTGCGAGAAAGTACACGAAGAAGCGGAGGCAGCTATGATGATCCGATCACCGAACTGGAATATGTGAATCCCTTTAATCTTCAAGAGCACGCGGGGGATAAGCTGTCCTGTATGGACATCGTGGTACGAATGAAAAGCGGCGAGCGCATCGATATCGAAATGCAGGTACGAAAGCAGGATTTCCTTCCGAAGAGAAGCCTTTACTACGGAGCCCGTCAATTGACGGATACTCTAAATGAGGGCGAGGCTTTCGATCAGCTGAAAAAATGCGTGGTGATCAGTATCATGGTTGAGCCCCTGTTTGAAACCGCAGAACAGTTTCATCACATTTACCGTCTCTTGGAAATCGAACGAAAAACAGAGTTGACGGATACGCTGGAGCTGCAGTACATAGAGCTGGCAAAGCTGGATCTTAATAAGCCGGTGGAGGAAATGACGGAGATCGAGCGTTGGGGAGCATATCTTCGGAGCGCCGGAGAGCCGGGCTATTCCCAATTGATAGGGCAGCTCAAAGGAACGGACGGAGGGATTGAGATGGCGGAAACAGTACGAATCAAAGTGAGTGAGGATGAAAGGCTGAGGACCGAAGCGATGATGGAGGATAAATTCCAACGCACGATTTTGTCGGAGATACATGAGGCCAGACGCAAGGGGTTGGAAATGGGACTGGAAGAAGGCCGGGAAAAGGGCCGTGAAGAAGGCCGGGAAAAGGGCCGGGAAGAAGGCCGGGAAGAAGGCCGGGAAAAGGGTCGGGAAGAAGGTTTGCTTGCGGCGGCGGAGAACATGCTGAAAGAAGGAATTCCGGTGGAGATCGTTCAAAAGGTTACGGGAATTGAGGACAGGCGCTTGATGAAGCTGGGAGAGGGGCCGGATTGCGAAAAGGACTAAAATTGGTCGAAAAGACAGAGCGATTTTCGACCCGTCTTTTAATCTCATCGAAATAAAATCGAAACGGATGAAAAACACGGGAAATACGGGTCGCTGAGCTGACTTTTTAACCTTAATTTTACATTTACTTCGACTTAAAATGCAATATGCGTTCAAAAGGTCGAACGGAACAAAAAAGGGAGGTACGCAGATATCAGGCTGCGGTACCTCCCTTTTCTATTTCTATGTGGTCAAAGGGATGGTTTTGGCCTTTGACCATGGATCCGGTGCTTACCAGCTGCAGCCGTTGCAGCCATTGAACTGGAAGGCGGATCTGGGCTCGATGCCGGGAGCGTGGTTGTGGTCGTCACAGCCGCAGCCGGTGCTGCAGCCACAGCCGGTATTACAGCCGCAGCTGTTGTCCGGAAGGACCGACCCGCCGCAGCCATTGCCGCAGCCACAGCCACCCACGGTGATGGTGGTTTCACCTACGTTGGCGGGACGGGTGGGGCCGCAGCCGCACTCGCAGTCCGGAGCGTAGGGATCGGGGCATTCTTCGTCATCCTCCGCGTCTTCCAGACCGTTGCAGGCCACGACGCCTTCACAAGCGGTTACACAGAACAGGGTCCGACGAACGACTTCCACGTGTACGGTGGGTTCGATGACCAGACTGGCGGCCAGAGCCAGGGTGAATTCCGACTGTCCGGCGGTATTTTCCACGCAGTTTACGGCCAGCTGGGGATTGATCATCTTAATTTTAGCGCCGAACTGGAAGAGAATATCCGGAGCGATGCCGGTCTTGGCACAGGGCAGGGCCACATTGGGAATCGCGAAGTTGGAGAGACTGGTGCTGGGCAGAGAAGTGGGCGGCGCCGCGGCGGCGTTTCCGACCACTGCGCAGAAACAGCAGGTCTTGCCATTGGTGTTGACGGTTCCTTCCAGTACGTACCGCGCTCTAAAATCGTAGGGGCCCGCGCCGCTGATCATCATGAAGGTCTTGGTCGGCAGTCCCGCCTCCAGGCATTCCGGCTTCTGAACTCTGGGGATCAGGCTGGTGGTGCCGGCGGTGTACTGACCACCTTGATAATCGATGGAATCCACGGGATAACCGTTGATCGTGACCTGATTGGGATTGATGTTCCCCGGTGGACGAGTGCTGATGGCGTCCACGATGACGTAGGAGATTTCCACATTGAAAACAGCGCCCGGACCCAGAGTGCAGGGGGTGCAGCAGCAATCCTGACTATCCAGTGTGAGGGACACGTCAAACAGGCCTGCGTTGGAACCGCCGGTGTTCAGATTCAGAAGCAGCGGACAAGTGATTGCTTCGTTATAGGAAAAGACCTTATCCATGTAGACCAGATTCGATTTCGGGTTGGTAAACGTTACATTTTCAGTATCGATGCTGGTACCGCAAACACAGCCGAGACGGCGGTTTCCGGTGCAGGGCATACAGGAATTCGTATTGCTCATATCTATTGTTACCTCGCTTTGCATGTTGATTTACATGTCAGCGGCGCTCGGAACATCCGGGAGCTGTGACTATGTAATGTTTTTTTGTAAATCTTCCTTGCAAAGGCGGTCTTTCATCCGT
>CAUHLX010000277.1 GCA_959606705.1 uncultured Bacillota bacterium
GGTGAGCCGTCAGGTGGACGTGGTGGATGACCGCATCCGTCAGTTGCTGGACGACATGGCGGAGACGATGTACGACACGGAAGTGGGAGGCGGCCTGGCCGCCTGTCAGGTAGGCATTCTGAAGCGTCTGGTGGTCATCGATATGGGAAGCGGACTGCTGAAACTGGTCAATCCGGAAATCGTGGAACAGAGCGGAACTCAGGAAGTGATCGAAGGCTGTCTGAGCTTTCCCGACGTGTGGGGCAAGCTGGTTCGACCCAAGAAGGTAACGGTGAAGGCGCTGGACGAAAATGGTCAGCCCATCACGTTGGTAGGGGAGGACGACCTGGCGAAATGCTTCTGTCACGAGCTGGACCATCTGGATGGCATCGTGTTTACGGATAAAGTCACCGAATATGTGAACCTATAGAAAAAGAAAGAAACCGCCGCACCGGGCGAATCTTGAACCGCACCCCATTTTGGTAAACAGTATGTTGTACTGAAAACAAAGGGGTGCGGTCCACGGTCCAATCCGGCACGGCGGTTTTTTATCGGTCCTTCCGAATCAGGATGGTCAAGATGGCGCAGACGGCCATCAGCATGGGATAGAACAGATAAGGTATGATTTGAAAGGGCGTGAGCATGGTGAGACTGGCCGCGGAGAGCAGCTGAGCACCGTAGGGAATCAGTCCCTGGAACACCGAGGTGAAGATATCCAGAATCGAAGCGGTGCGCCGGGGAGAGATTTGATATTCGTCGCTGATTTCCTTGGCGATCGGTCCGGCCATGACGATGGCCACCGTGTTGTTGGCGGTGGAAAGATCCACCAGCGAAGCGAGAGCGGCAATGCCGAATTCCCCGCCTTTCTTGCTGCTGATCCGCGATTTGATCCGGTTCAGAATGAATTGAATTCCCCCGTATTCCCGGACCAGGGAGACGATGCAGGCTACCGTGATGGAGATGACGGTGATATCATACATGGAGGTGATGCCGTCGCCGACTACGGTGAAGATTTCCGCCGCAGGAAACGCGCCGGAGGTCACCCCTACGATCAGAGAGAGAATCGTTCCGCCGATCAGCACCACGAATACGTTCAAGCCGATCAGAGCGCCCAGCAGGACCACCAGATAGGGAATGACTTTGAAAATGTCGAAGGACAGGGTTCCCGTCAGCTTAAAGCTTCCGTGACGGGTCAGCAGAAAGAAAAACACCATGGTGAGGATCGCTCCCGGCAGGACAATGAGGAAGTTTTCCTTGAACTTGTCCTTCATTTCACAGCCCTGTGTCCGCACCGCCGCGATGGTGGTGTCGGAGATCATGGAGAGGTTGTCTCCGAACATGGCGCCGCAGACCACCGCCGCGATACAGATGGGAAGCGCAAAGCCTGTTTTGTCACTGATCCCCAGGGCGATGGGGGCCAGCGCCGAAATGGTGCCTACGGAGGTGCCCATGGAAAGGGAGAGGAAGCAGGCGATCAGGAACAGCCCGACCACCGCCACCTTAGACGGCAGGAGGGAAAGTCCCAGGTTCACCGTGCTTTCTATGCCGCCGGCCGCGCTCACCGCACCGGAAAACGCTCCGGCCGCCAGGAAGATGAAGCACATCATGATGATGTTTACGTTGCCGACTCCCTTGGCAATGATATTGAATTTTTCTTGAAACCCTAATTTGGGGTTTTGAAGGAAAGCGACGGTCAGTGCGATGAGAAATCCCACGATGGCCGGCATGCCGTAGAAATCGTTCAATACCACGCCGAAGCCGATGAAGATGATCAGAAAGACCAGAATGGGCAGGAGTGCCCAAGCATTCCCGTTGTTCGGATTGTTATCGTTCATGGTTTTTAGCCCTTTCTCATTGGTAAAAAAATTGAATTCCTCTTGCGGAAAGAGGTCCATACGGTTTCCATTATAAGACATAAAACATCCGCCGTCTATCTTTTCGATTCGCGGCGGATGTTTTCGTTCGGGTTTCTTGTCTATTTCGGCAGGTAAACCTTGGTGCCGGGTACGCTGAAGTCGGAAACGCACAGGCTGGGATTGGCGATCAGCAGGGCGTCGGAAATGATCAGCAGCTTCTGGCAGACCAGGTCCAGAGAATCTCCGGGGCAGACGACGTAGCAGCCGTCGGGAGACAGATTGCCGCAGCTGCCGCCGCCGTTTCCGGGGATGCAGAGGGTCAAGGTCTCCAGGGAACCGTTGAAGTCCACGTTGGGATTGGCGTTTTTCAGCTGGTCGTAGGATACGCCGAACCGGTCCATGATCCGGGTCAGGGTGTCACCGCGCTGAGTCTGGTACAGGACGCCGCCCGGGCAGGGAGCGGCCGGAGGACGAACCGGATTGCCGCCGGAACCGTTATTTCCGCCGTTGCCGCTTCCGTTGTTGTTTCCGCCGTTTCCGTTGTTGTTTCCACCATTGTTGTTTCCGCCGCCATTGCCGTTGCCATCTTCGACCTCGTAGCCTGCGGGAATGCACAGCTGCTGGCCGATCCTCAGGTTGTAGGGATCGATGTTGGCGTTCGCCCGCATGATCACAGCCAGGGGAACCCGGTACTTTTTCGCGATCATATACAAAGTGTCGCCTGCCACGATGGTGTGCAGGGTTCCGTTGCAGGCCGGAGCCGTGGGAACGCTGGGCGTGGGCAGCGGATTGGGACCTTCGCCGGGAGTGGCCGGCGGCTGAGGCGGCACCACCGGAGTGGGCAGCGGACGGGGACCCTCGCCGGGAGCCGCCGACCCGTTGCCGGGGATGCACAGCTTCGTTCCGATCTTCAGGTTATAGGGATTTAAAATCCGATTGCACTGCATCAGAGAAGCCACGGGAATACCGTAGGCCTGGGCAATGGAGTACAGGGTGTCGCCCGCCTGAACCGTGTAGACATCGACACAGGTACACTGTGTGGGCTGGTTGGGACTCTGCGGGAACTGGGGGCACCTATCATCAACATAGGTCATAAGTAATAATCACCTCGTATTCTTCAAGGACGTTCCGGTATTTCGGGAGGGTCCTCAATATTATTTTAATAACATATTATTTGAAACCCTCTGAAATTGTGCTACAATGAAGCAATGTATTTTTATTTTTGTCAATCAAAAAGGGGAAAAGGAGTATTGGACACATTATGAAACGATTCTTTAAGGACCCCATGGTCATCCTCCTGCTGGTGATCATGGTCTTCGACAGCTTTCGATATGGGGATTTCAACGATCCGAAGGCTTGGATTCTGGAAAAACTGCTGATTTTGCCCGGGATTATCATCGGGCTTTCCTTTCACGAGTTTGCTCACGCCTTTGTCTCGGACCGGCTGGGAGATCCTACCCCGAAGTCTCAGGGCCGGGTGACCGTCAATCCGGCGGCGCACATCGATCCGGTGGGCTTTCTGGCTTTGATTTTTATCGGCTTCGGCTGGGGACAGGCGGTGCAGATCAATCCCGGCTATTACAAGAAACCGCGGCGGGACGAATTGCTGGTCTCTCTGGCGGGAGTGACCATGAACCTGCTTCTGGCGGTGCTTTTCATGGGAGTGGTTCGATTGTATCTTCAGTTCTGGCCGGAATTCGCGTTTACGACGACCTTGGGATCGGTGATCCGGAGCATTCTGTTCAATGTGGTGCAGATGAACGTGGTTCTGCTGGTATTCAATTTGATGCCCATTCCGCCGCTGGACGGGTTCAACGCGCTGGCCAACATCTTCAATTTCAGAGACAGTGAAATTTACTATCGTTTATATAACGGAGGAATGATCCTGCTGCTGCTGGTGATCATCCTGGATATTCCGTCAAAGGTTCTCTCACCTATCATGATGTGGATTTTAAACGGTCTGATGCTGCTGTTTCAATTTTAGCCGACCGGCCGTAAAGGCAGCTCGGCGATCCGGCTCATAATGAAAATAAAGAAATTAGCACTCTTAATCATAGAGTGCTAATTTTTCTGTTTATTTCTCCGAAACAGTGGTATATAATAAACACATGAGGATAGGCTCAACGAAGGAAGAAAAGGGGTGTATGCCATATGAACATCGAAAAATATACGCAGAGGGCTCAGGAAGCGATCATGGACAGCCAGAACATCGCTGTGGAAAACGGAAATCAGGAGCTGAACGGAGAGCATCTCCATCTGGCGCTGCTGCGGCAGCAGGATGGGTTGATCGGAAAACTGCTGGATTACATGAATGTGCCC
>CAUHLX010000278.1 GCA_959606705.1 uncultured Bacillota bacterium
TCCGGAGCATGCCATCGAGTTTGCGGAGGAAGAGGCGATGCACGACAAGACCGGCTGTGTGGGCGGGTTTACCGGACCGGTGGGACTTCACGACTGTCGGATCGTGGTGGACAGCGAGCTGGTCCATGCCAAAAATCTCTGCGCCGGAGCCTGCAAGGTGGATCACCACCTGCTGAACGTAAACTACGGACGGGATTACAAGGGTGACATCGTCACGGATTTGAAGCTGATCAAGGAGGGCGATCCCTGTCCGGTGTGCGGGGCTCCCGTCAAGATGGCCAGGGGCATCGAGGTGGGCCAGGTATTCAAGCTGGGCACCAAGTACAGCGAGGCCATGGGCGCGATTTACAAAGACGAGAACATGCAGGATCATCCGCTGGTGATGGGCTGCTATGGCATCGGGGTGAGCCGGACCTTAGCGGCGGTGGTGGAACAGCATCACGACGAGAACGGGATCATCTGGCCCATGTCCATAGCGCCATATCACGTGATCATCACTCAAGTGGGGGTCAAGGACGAAATTCAGTCTCGGGTGGCGTCCGAGCTGCACGATCAGCTGGAAGCGGCGGGAGTGGAAGTCCTGCTGGACGATCGTGACGAACGGCCCGGTGTGAAATTCAAGGACGCGGACTTGCTGGGCATGCCGATTCGCATCACCGTGGGAAAAAAGGCCGGTGAGGGCATCGTGGAATTCAAGCTGAGAAAAGACCGGGATCTGGTGGAATTGACGGCTGCGGAAGCGGCGGAGAAGGCCATCGCGCTGGTGGAAGAAGGCCGCCGGGGATAGTATGAGCCATTCACACGAAATCAGAGAAGGAGTCATCGGCGGTATGCCGGTGGTTCTGGGATATCTGCCGGTGGGCTTTGCCTTTGCGGTAACCGCCGTGGCGGGAGGACTTCCTCCCTGGGCGGCGGTGCTGATCTCCCTGACCAATTTCACTTCGGCGGGTCAGCTGGCGGGGGCCACGCTGATCCTGGCGGGAGCTCCGGTTTTAGAGATTGGGCTCACGGTATTCATCATCAATATCAGATACGTGATCATGGGAATGTCCCTGTCTCAGCGTCTGACCCCGGGAATGGGAACCGGACAGCGTTTGGTGGGCTCCATGGCCATTACGGATGAGCTGTTCACCATCGCTTCCCTCCGAAAGGGAGAGATCACCTTTCCGTATTTGGGCGGGCTGTTTCTCCTGCCATACGTGGGCTGGGGCGGCGGAACGCTGATCGGGGCCTATGCCGCGGAATGGATGCCGGCACAGCTGCAGGCTTCCATGGGAATTGCACTGTATGCCATGTTCGTAGCTCTCCTGCTTCCGGAGGCCAAGCGTTCCAAAGCGGTGACCGTGGTAGCGCTGGTGGCCATGACCAGTTCGGTCCTGTTTGAATACGTACCTCTGCTTTCCGGCGTTTCCGCCGGTTATGTCATTATCATCGGAACGGTGCTGGGGGCTGCGGTCGGAGCGGCTTTGTTTCCTATGGACGAGGAGGAGTCGGGGGAAGGGGGCGAGGTCGGATGAGCACCACTGGTATTTTATGGGCGGTCGCGGCCATGGCGGTGGCGACTTATCTTCCCAGATGCGCGCCGCTGCTGATCTTTAAGAAGCGGATTCGGTCACGGTATATTCGATCGTTTCTGGAGTACATTCCCTTTGCGGCGCTGGGGGCGATGATCCTTCCGGCGATTCTGTATTCCGTGCCGGAGTTTTGGGCGGCGGCGGCGGGAACGCTGGTGGCCGTAGTGCTGGGATGGTTCAATAAAGGTATTATGATCACCGCCGTATGCGCGGTGGCGGCGGCGTTTCTGACAGGAGCGGTGCTGTAGGGAAAGGGGGACAAGGCTATGTGGTTTGGTGGAGTAAGAGTTGTCATTCCCGATGAGGAGGGACGGATTCTCATGGTTCGTCAGCATCATGAGGACAAAGACATCTGGATGGTTCCGGGCGGAGGCATCGAGGAAGGGGAAAACGCCGGAGAAGCGGCGGAACGGGAGCTCTTCGAGGAAACGGGGCTGATCATTCACGTGGTGGATCTGCTTTGGCACGTGGAGGAGGTTTCGCCGGAACGGGGACAGCGGTTTGTGAATTTCTTTCTGGCAAAGGCCATCGGCGGCCGTCTGGAGCTGGGAGCGGACCCGGAATTCGGGGCGGATCAGCAGGTGCTGAAGGAAACCAGATTTGTCAGCCGAGAGGAGATTCAAGGCTTTGAGAACGTGTATCCCGAAGCGCTCCGAGAGGAAATTTGGGAGATTCTAGATCACGAAAAACCGGCGACGCCGATTTATCGTTTGAGAAAGTAAATAAAAGTGATGATTGAGAAGGAGAATGATTATGAAAAAGCTGATTACCATTGAAATGGAAGACGGAGGCATCATCGAAGCGGAGCTGTATCCGGAAATTGCGCCGGTTACCGTGGCTAATTTCGTGAAGCTGGCGGGAGAAGGGTTTTACGACGGAACCATTTTTCATCGCGTGATTCCCGGTTTTATGATCCAGGGCGGCGATCCTACGGGTACCGGCATGGGCGGCCCGGGTTACACCATAAAAGGGGAGTTCCACGACAACGGCTTCGCCAACGATCTGCTTCACGATCGAGGGGTTTTATCCATGGCTCGAGCGATGGACCCCAACTCCGCCGGTTCCCAGTTCTTTATTATGACGGAGAAAGCTCCGCATCTGGACGGTCAGTACGCGGCCTTTGGCAAGGTGATTTCCGGAATGGAAGTGGTGGACCGGATCGTATCCGCGCCGCGAAACGCGCAGGATAAGCCGAAGATCGAACAGAAGATGAAAAAGGTTGCCGTGAGAGACGAGGAATAGGACATGTGGGCGGATCGAGCGGTATTCTATCAGATTTACCCCTTGGGATTCTGTGGGGCGCCGTCGGAAAACGACGGCGTTTCCGTTTCCCGTATCCGCAAGGTATTGGACTGGATTCCGCATCTGACCCGATTGGGCGTGGATGCGGTTTATTTTTGTCCGGTCTTTGAATCGGATCGCCATGGGTACGATACGCGGGATTACAGGATCATCGATTGTCGGCTGGGGACCAACCAAGATTTCGCGGAGGTCTGCGGAGCGCTGCATCAGGCGGGAATCCGGGTGGTGCTGGACGGGGTGTTCCATCATGTGGGACGGGGCTTCTTCGCGTTCCGGGATGTATTGGAGAATCGGGAGCGGTCGGAGTATCGGGATTGGTTCTTTGTGGATTTCAGCGGGGACGATGGTTACGGAGACGGCCTCCGGTATGAGGGCTGGGAGGGGCATTACGAGCTGGTCAAGCTGAATCTGCGAAATCCGGCGGTGACGGAGTATCTGCTGGCTTGCGTTCGCGGCTGGACGGAGGAATTCGGCATCGATGGTCTGCGGTTGGATGTGGCCTATTGCCTGGATCGGGAGTTTGTGAGTCGGCTGCGGAGTTTCTGCGACGAGTTGAGCGAAGCGCTGGGACGGGAGCTGTTCCTGGTGGGGGAAACTCTCCATGGGGACTACAATCAGCTGGTGAACGGCTCCGCGCTTCACAGCTGTACCAACTACGAGTGTTACAAGGGGATTTATTCCAGCTTTAACGACTTGAATTTATTTGAGATCGCGCATTCCCTGAACCGGCAGTTCGGGCCGGAGGAATGGACGATCTATAAAGGAAAGCATTTGCTGTGCTTCTGCGACAATCACGACGTGACTAGGCTGGCGACAATCCTGAAGGAGCCGCGCCATCTGCGGGCGGCCTACGGGCTGCTGTTTGCCATGCCGGGGATTCCCTGCGTCTATTACGGCAGCGAGTGGGGTGTGGAAGGACAGAAGAGGGACGGCTCGGACGCCCTGCTGCGTCCCTGCTTTGAACGGCCGGAGGAAAACAGTCTGACGGAATGGATGGGACGGCTGATCCGAGTGCACCGGGAAAGCACCGCGCTTTGTTTCGGCAGCTATCGAACTGTGGTGCTCACCAATCGTCAGCTGATCTTTGAGCGGCGATATGAGGGGGACGAAGGTCATCCCTCGGAGACGGTGCTGTGCGCCATCAACGCGGATCAGGTGCCCTTCCCGGCGGATCTGTCCGGTTATCTGCGGGAATTGGGCGGCCGGGATGAGGAGCACTTTCAAGAGTTGGACGGCCGGGGTGAGACGGACGGCCGCAGGGAGGGGAGCGATCC
>CAUHLX010000279.1 GCA_959606705.1 uncultured Bacillota bacterium
CTTCGCCGGGTCCGTTGACCTCGCAGCCCATCACCGCGACCGTAATCGCAGGCAGGCCCTTTCGCCGCATGGTTTCCTCCAAAGGAGCGAGGCGCCGTTCCACCTTCTCTGCGATCGCTTCCAAATTAACTCGGGTCCGGCCGCAGGTGGGACAGGAAACCAAATTGATGGCGCTTTTTCTCATTCCCAGCGCTTTGAGAATCTCCTTGGCAAAGAGCACCTCTTCCACCGGATCTCCCGTAAGAGAAACTCTCATGGTATCACCGATCCCCGCCAGCAGCAGCGCGCCGATGCCCGCGGCGGATTTCACCTTACCGCTGTGCACCGTCCCCGATTCGGTGATCCCGATGTGCAAGGGGTAGTCCATCCGTTCCGCCACCAGACGATGTGCTTCGTAATTGAGACGCACGTCCGACGCTTTCAGCGAAACCACGATCTGATCAAAGCCGCAATCCTCCACCTCCGCAATGGTGGAAAGCGCGCTTTCCGCCAGTGCTTCCGGCGTCACACCTCCGTGTTTTTCCAAAATCTCTTTGGACAAAGAGCCGGAATTGACTCCCACTCGAATGGGAATCTCCCGTTCTCGGGCCGCGTCAAGAACCGCTCTCACCCGTTGTGGATCGCCGATGTTTCCCGGATTGATCCGCACCTTGTCGGCGCCGTTTTCAATGGCCGCGATGGCCAGACGATAGTCAAAATGAATGTCGGCGATCAGGGGCACGCCCCCTTCCTCCGGAGCTCTGCCCTTAAGTGCCTGCTTGATCTTTCCGAAAGCCTCCGCCGCCTCCATATCAGGGACCGCCAGACGCACCAATTGGCATCCGGCTGCCGCCAGCTTGGCGATCTGGGAAAGCGTGGCAGGCACATTTCCGGTATCGGTGTTGGTCATGGATTGAATGCTGATCGGAGCGTCGCCTCCGATGGCCACGCCCCCACAATAGATTGTTTTGGATTTTCTTCTCATACCGACCGCCTCTCCCGCGTACTCAAGCCGCAATCCGGCCTATAAAATAAATCGGTCCACATCCTTTACCACAATAAACAGCATAAAAGCGAACAAAAGCATCATTCCTACGAAGTGGATTTTGCCTTCCGTTTCATCCGTGATGGCCTTCCCCGTAAATTTGCGAATGATGAGGAACAGCAGGCGTCCTCCGTCCAGCGCCGGCAGCGGCAGCATGTTGACGATCGCCAGATTCAGACTCAAAAGCGCCGTGAGATTGGCGATGTTGATCAGCCCCTCCTTGGCCTGATCGTTGATCATGCTCACGATTCCCACCGGGCCTACCAGATCGTCCATGGAACCGTGTCCGGTGACCAGCTGGCCCAGATAAGCGAACATCTGCGCACCCATGGCAAAGGTATTGTCGATCCCGGTCTTGATCAGAAGCAGAGGATTTTTCGACACCGCCGCCGTAATGCCGATCACCTGCCGTCCGTCCTCCGCGGTGCTGACGCCGCTTTCCAAAGAGAGGGACGCTCCGTCCCGTTCCACCATAAACCGTACCGTTCCATCCTTATCCGAGGCGATTGCCGCGGTCACATCGCTCCAGCGGCTGATCTTCTCGTCGTTGACCCGGACGATTTTGTCCCCTTGCTGAAATCCGGCGAGCTGTGCCGGAGACTGCTCCGAAACCTGATCCACCACCGTAGTGGCCACGCCGCCGAGAGCAAAAGCCATCGCCGCGATGATCACGATACAGGTAACCAGGTTCATAAAGGAACCGGCCACCACCACAATCACCTTTCTCCAGGTGGACTTATTGTTGAATGCCTTGGGATCGTCGGAATCCTCATCCTCCCCCTCCATCTTGCAGTAACCTCCGATGGGCAGAGCTCTGAGAGAATATTCCGTTTCCCCCTTTGTAAAGTGAAAAAGCAGCGGTCCCATGCCAAGAGAAAACTCGTTGACCCGGACCCCCACTGATTTTGCCGCCGTAAAATGCCCCAGCTCATGCACGAAGATGAGCAGGCAGAATATTAAAATCGCATAGATTACCGTTAAACCCATTGCAGTACTTCCCCCCTTGTTTTTCGATCTATCTCTAAAATACCCTCTAAATCCAAATGATAAACAGGCGTATGCCCCTCCATCGCCCTGTGAATCAGCTTGGGAATCTCCATAAATCGGATCCGACCGTTCAGAAACATCTGAACCACCACTTCATTCGCCGCATTCAGCACGACGCTGGCACTTCCGCCCGCCGCCAGCGCGTCATAAGCGTATTGCAGGCAGGGAAAGGTTTCCAGGTCCGGCCGCTCAAACGTGAGCTGTCCCAGCCGGAAAAAGTCCACCGACGGAAGCTCATTTTCCAACCGCTGAGGATAGGAAAGCGCGTAGCTGATGGGAATCCTCATATCCGGTACCGCCAGCTGGGCGATGATGGATCGATCCTGATACTCCACCATGGAATGAACGATGCTCTGAGGATGAACCAGCACCAGGATCTGCTCCGGCTTCACGCCAAACAGCCAGTGAGCCTCGATCACCTCCAGTCCCTTGTTCATCAGGGACGCGGAATCGATGGTGATCTTGCTGCCCATGCTCCACTGGGGATGAGCCAAGGCCTGTTCCAGCGTCACATGTTCCAGCTCCGCGGCGGTCTTTCCGCGAAAGGGGCCGCCGGAGGCGGTGAGCAGAATCTGTTTGACCGGATTCCCCTCGTTGCCCTGCAGTGATTGAAAAATGGCGCCGTGCTCGCTGTCCACCGGCAGGAGCTTTACGCCGTGTTCCTCCACCGCGGACAGAATCAACTCGCCTCCCGCCACCAAGGTCTCCTTGTTGGCCAAAGCGATGTCCTTCCCCGCCAGAATCGCCCGGTATGTGGGTTCCAGTCCCATCATTCCCATCAATGAATTGAGCACCAGGTCACAGTCCGTCTCAGCCGCCGCCGTCACGATTCCCTTCATGCCCCAGGAAAACTCGATTCGCGGAAACTCCTTGGCCAGCTCCCTGGCATCCCGTTCCTCCGCGGTCACCGCCAGGCGAGGTGAAAAATTCCGAAGCTGTTTTTTAAACTCTTCGATATTGTGCCCGCAGGTCAAGGCTTCTACGCAGAAACTCCGAGGATTTTTCGCGATCACATCCAGTGTCTGCGTCCCGATCGATCCGGTGGATCCCAATACCGCAACTCGTTTCATAAATCAATCCCCTATCCGTTACATCACAAGCTGATACGCCAGAAAGAAATAAGCCGTCATCGGCGCCGTGAACATCACGCTGTCGAAGCGGTCCAGAATCCCACCGTGTCCCGGAATCAACTTGCCGTAATCCTTGATTCCCATCTTGCGTTTGAATATGGACGCGGTCAAATCTCCGAACTGGGAGATCACTCCTCCGAGGACACCCAGAAGAGTCAATGGTCCGAACAAATCCGGAGTGCACAGCAAGGCGAAACCGGCGCACAAAATCATGCTGCCCAGAACTCCGCCCAAAGCTCCCTCGATGGTCTTTTTCGGACTGATTTTGGGACAGAGCTTGTGATGTCCCAGAGCGTATCCCGTAAAATAAGCCATGACATCCGTTCCGAAGGCCGTGATGAACACCACGAACAGCGGGACATTGATGCTCAAATAATCGTTCAGATAGATCATGGTACCGCCGGCAGTGCCCAAATCCCTGCCGATCTGATCCACCAGCACCAGATGATGCAGGAAAAAGCCCACATAAAAGGCTCCCGTAATGGTCGCCATGGAATCCGCCAGCTTCCGGTCCTCAAAATTCCAAAACAGGTACAGAAGCCCGGCCAAAATCGTTCCGAACGCCCATACGCCGGTCAACATGAACCCAAATCCCATAAAGATCAGATCCATCATGTACAGCCCAATGACGGAACAGTAGCCTATGGTATAACCGGGCCGTACTCCCAGCTCTTTAAACCCCATATAAAACTCTCGAACCGCGACCAGGCTGATCAGCAGACAGGCTCCCCAAAGCACCCAGCCGCCCAGCAGCAGTGCCGCCAACACGATGGGCACCATAATCAGCCCGGATATGATTCTCGTTTTCATTGATTATCTTCCTCCAAACCGGCGCTCCCGCTTTCCGTAGTCCGCAATGGCTTCTTCCAGCCGCTCCGGTGAAAAATCAGGCCAGAGCACGTCGGTAAAGTAAAATTCGCTGTACGCGTTT
>CAUHLX010000280.1 GCA_959606705.1 uncultured Bacillota bacterium
AGGGTTTTAACCGAAGGGATCAGATTGCGCACCAGTTGGATCAGATAAAACAGCAGAATAATCAGGGCCGCGCCGATGATGATGAGTCCCAGATCATACAAATTGATGGTAATGTTCATTCGCATTGCACCTCCTTTTACCATTATCGCCTAGCGAATGTAAATTTACAACATTTTTTTTCTCGTTTCGCATAAATATGGAGGGAAGAGTTAGGAAAAGGATGTGGCGGGAAACATGATGAACTACATATGGGTTGGAATGCTGCTGCTGGGAATCGGGTTTGCCGCGGTGAACGGGACGCTGCCGGAATTCAGCGACGGGTTGATGACCTCCTGTGAGGAAGCGGTGATGTTTGTCATCGGACTGGCGGGGATCATGGCGGTGTGGAGCGGAATCATGGAAATCGCCAAAGGAAGCGGGTTGATGGATCGATTCGCCAGGATGGCGGCGCCGCTGATGCGATTTCTCTTTCCGAAGGAACGGGATCAGGAGACGATCGCCACCATGCTGATGAGCTTCACGGCGAATCTGTTCGGGGCGGGGAACAGCGCCACCGTGTTCTCTCTGAGGACCATGAGCCGGCTGGATCGGGAGAACGGAGGTCGGGAGGAAGCCAGCGACGAAATGTGCATGTTCATCGCGGTGAGCATGTCCATGCTGCAGCTGGTGCCGATTACGATTATGAAAATACGCAGGGACGCGGGGTCGGTGGACCCGGGAAGCATCATCATTCCCTCGATTGTGGCGGGGCTGGTCTCCATGGTGGTTTCCATCGCCCTGTGCAAGTATCTGGAGAGGAGAAAGGGGCGCGGATGGCGGAACTATTAGGAAAGCTGTCGGTGTTTTTTATCCCGGGGATTTTGACCATCGTCATCGGCTACGGGGTGCTCCACCGGGAACCGGTCTACGATTATTTCGTAGAAGGAGCAAAGGACGGCATCAAGTCTGCGGTGGAGATCCTGCCGTTTATTATCGCTATTTTCGTGGGGATTGAAGCGCTCACCAGCTCCGGCGCGCTGGAGTGGCTGGAAGGGCTGCTCAGCCCGGTGTTTCATCTGTTTGGAATACCTAAGGAGCTGGCCTCGCTGATCCTGCTGCGGCCGGTTTCCGGCAGCGGTTCACTGGTGGTGGTGGAGAAAATCGTGACTCAATACGGAGCGGACAGCTTCGTGGGGAGATGCGCCTCGGTCATGGCCGGAAGCTGTGAAACAATTTTTTACGTAATGGCGGTTTATTTTGGCGCTACCGCGGTCAAACGAGTGCGCCACGCGCTGCTGGTGGGGATCGTGGGCTACGTGGCGGGAATTTTTGCGTCGGTTGCGGTTTGCATGTATCTTTAGCCACAAAGCTGGGCATACTTGACACCGGTAGGAGAGAGATTGGAATTCTATGTTTTTTGTCCCCCTTTAGCATAAATGAATCTCTCTCCTGCCTCTCTTTTTACGGTCAAATATTTTTCCCCATTCTGTTTTGACAAGCGCCAGTAAAATAGGTATAATATATGAAGGTCCGGGTGGATGAAACATCCGGCCCTGTGTGTGTGAAAATGAGATGTGATTTGAAATACATAGAAGTGTGTGGAGGAGAGTTGTGGCTAAATTTTTAGTGGAGAAAAGCGCCCCGTTGAATGGCGAGGTTGAGATCAGCGGCTCCAAAAATGCGGTACTGCCAATTATGGCGGCGGCTTTGCTGGCCGATGGCGTATGCGAAATTTCCGAGGTTCCCATGCTGCGCGACGTGGACGTCATGTGCAAATTATTGAGAAGCATCGGGTCCGAGGTGTCGGAAAAGTATTCCGAAGGTAAAATTGAGATCGATACAAAGGATATTGTTGCGGAAGAAGCCCCATATGATCTGGTGAAGAGGATGCGTGCCTCGATCCTGGTGATGGGGCCGCTTCTTGCCCGGACGGGAAAGGCCAAGATTTCCCTTCCCGGCGGCTGCGCCATCGGCGCTCGTCCCATCAATCTGCATTTGAAAGGGTTTCAGAGCCTGGGCGCGGAGATCGAAATTGGCCATGGTTACGTGGAAGCCAAGGTCGATCGGCTCAAGGGCGGCAAGGTCTATCTGGACTTCCCCAGCGTAGGAGCAACGGAAAATATCATGATGGCCGCGTCTCTGGCCGAAGGAATCACGGTGATTGAAAACGTGGCCGAGGAACCGGAGATCGTGGATTTAGCCAACTTCCTGAATAAGATGGGCGCGAAGATCAAGGGCGCCGGTACCGATACGATTAAGATAGAAGGGGTTCCCTCCCTTTCCGGGACGCGCCACGCGGTGATTCCCGATCGGATCGAAACCGGGACTTTTATGGTGGCCGCAGCCATGACCAGAGGAAATATCCTCATTAAAAACGTGGTTCCCGATCACGTGAAGCCGGTGATTGCCAAGCTGGTGGAAAGCGGAGTGGTGATCGAGGACGGCGATGACGGCATGCGGGTGCGCGGCGATCTGAAGCCGCTGGTGGCCACGGATATCAAGACCATGCCCTATCCGGGCTTTCCCACGGATATGCAGTCCCAATTCATGGCCTTTCTCACCACGGTGAAGGGCTCCAGCGTCGTGGTGGAGACCGTGTTTGAAAATCGCTACATGCACGTAGGCGAGCTGAACCGCATGGGGGCGAATATCAAGATCGAGGGGACCAGCGCCATTATTCCGGGGGACCGGAGTCTGCAGGGAACCCAGGTCATTGCCACCGATCTTCGAGCCGGAGCGGCTCTGGTGCTGGCGGGTCTCATGTCGGAGGGCACGACGGAGATTTCGGAAATCTATCACATTGAAAGAGGATATTCTTCCTTCGTAGAAAAGTTTACCGCTCTGGGTGCCAACATCCGCAGAGTGGAGGACTGAGCGAAAAGGGAACGAGAGGACCGGGGAATATTCCCCGCCTTCCGCGCATATGCTTTCATGAAGCAGAGCAAGTCCGTTGCGAGGGGGGCGTAGGATGAATCGAAAAGAGATTGGGCTGATCACCGCCACTGCTGCCGCAGTGGTGGTTTTTTGTTTGGCACTGCTGCCGTTTTTACTGGTAGCGGTCTATCCGGAAGGGGAACGAACGGCTCCGGAGGGCGTGGAGAAAACGCCAAGCGCCACGGCGGGAATGACGGTGACCGTGTACCGCCACGTTTCCGGGCAGACGGAGACCGTGGATTTCGAGGACTATGTAAAAGGGGTGGTGGCGGGGGAAATGCCGGCCACCTTCGAGCCGGAAGCGTTGAAGGCTCAGGCCGTGGCGGCGCGGACCTACGCCATGTCCAAGATCGTCCGCTCGGGGGACGGAGGGAATCCGGCGCAGCATCCCAGCGCGCCCCTCTGCGACGATACGCATTGTCAGGTCTATCGCACGCCGGAGGAATTGGAACAGCTGAAGGGAAAGGAATGGATGGAGGAGGGCTGGAAAAAGGTCAACGAAGCGGTGGAAGCCACCGCAGGTCAGGTGATGTATTATCAGGGGCAGCTGGTGGAGCAGCCGCTGTTTCACTCGTCCAGCGGGGGGAGAACGGAAAATTCGGAAGATGTGTTCGTCTCCGCCGTGCCGTATTTGCGAAGCGTTGACAGCCCTTACGAAGAGGAAGCCCCGCATCAGGGGGATCAAGTGAGCTTGTCCGTCGGAGATTTCACCAAGAAGCTGAAAGCGGCCTATCCCGGCAAGTCCGTCGGCACCATCGACGGGAACACGGTGAAGATTCTTTCTCACAGCGAAGGGGGAAGGGTAGAGGAGCTGCAGGCCGGAAATTTGAAGATCGAAGGACGAAAGCTGCGGGATCTCCTGGGACTCCGTTCCGCTAATTTCACGGTGCGAGTGGAAAACGGCACCGTGACCTTCACCACCACCGGCTACGGTCACGGCGTGGGCATGAGTCAATACGGAGCCAACGGAATGGCCAAGGCTGGCTACGGCTACGTGGATATCCTGCGGCATTATTACAGTGGAGTGGAAGTGAAGTAAGGCAGAACCGCGGTGACTCGCGTACCGATCCCTTCTCTGCTGATCAGCTCGAAATGTCCTCCGTGCCGGTCCACGATCCACTTGGCGATGGCCAGTCCCAGACCTGTGCCGCCGGTGCCGCGGCTGCGGGATTCCTCGGCTCTGTAAAAGCGGTCGAAGACGTGGGGGAGCGCTTCGGGA
>CAUHLX010000281.1 GCA_959606705.1 uncultured Bacillota bacterium
CAAATTGACTCTCGGATGAAATCGCACCGATTCTTCCACATAGTTTCTGAAGTTTTTCAGTTTTACCGATGTAAAGTACATGTTTTCTCCAACAGACTAATTCGTAGAAATCCGTACCGGCAGCACCAGATATTCAAATGCGTCGCCTTCCACCGGTTTGATCAGGCAGGGACTCACGCTGCTATTGAATTCCATGGCGATGGTTTCGTCTCCCACTACCTTCAGTACATCCAGAATATATTTCGAATTGAATCCGATCTCCAAATCGTCCCCATCCTTATCGATAAAGACCTCTTCCTTAACATTGCCTTCTTCGGAACGTGAGGTGATTATCATCTTATCTCGGAATAAAGACATTTTGATCAGATTGTTCTTTCCTTCCTTTGCCAGCAGAGAGGCGCGTTCCATACTGTCGGCGAACTCTCCTTTATTCACGATCACCCGGCATTTGTTGTCCTTGGGAATGATGTCGGCGTATTTGATAAACTCCCCTTCCAAAAGACGAAGCACCATTTTGGTGTCGCTCATGATAATGACCGCTTTTTTCTCGTCCAGAATCAGGTCCACCAGATCATCCTCCCCGTCTCCGTCTCCGATGATTTTATTGATTTCATTGAGGATTCTGGCCGCGATGACGATTTTCCCGCTTTCCTCGTTGATCATTTTCTCTCTGGCCACCGCCATTCGGAACCCATCGAGAGCGGCTAAGGTGAGGCCATCCTCATTGATTTCCATCAGAATTCCTACGATGATTCCCTTTGACTCATCGATACTAGCGGCAAAAGAGGTCTTTCTGATCATATCACAGAGCAGCTTTCCGCTGATGGAAAGACGCTGCGCTTCATTGACCTCTCCAATATTGGGGAATTCGTCCGCCGGCTGTCCGATAATGGTAAATTCGGAAGCCAAACAGCGGATGATCACGTTGTTTTCCTCTTCTTCGATTTCCACCTCTTCATTGGGAAGCTTGCGAATGATATCGGAGAATAGTCTGGCCGAAACAACGGTGGAACCGCTTTCCGATACATGAACGGCCAGCTTTTTTTCGATGCTCAAATCCAGATCCGAAGCAGCCAGCTTCAACTGGCCGTCATCGGAGGCTTCTAAAAGGATTCCTTTCAATATTGGAATGGTGGTTCTCGTAGTGACTGCCTTGGAAACGGTATTTAAAGCTTTGGATAGTAATTGTTGGTTGCAGCTGAACTTCATAGCCGACGGCCTCCTTCGTTTTATAATTCTATTAGTGAGTAGTAACAGTAGTAGGGCCTGTGAATTTGTGGATAACTTCTGTGGAAAACAGATTTCCAAGGACTCCAGGCCAATTTTTGCTGTTGAAATTCATGTGGGTAAGTAAGAATAAAAGTGCTTCTATCCTTTTTCTCCTGTGGATTAATTCTCCTTGATCTGCGCTTCGATCACCGCGATTACATTTTTTAGGCTATCGCTGGTTTTTAACTCGGAGGAGATTTTATCACAGGCGTGCAGGACTGTGGTATGATCCCTTTTTCCAAAGACCTCACCAATCTTGGGAAGGGAGAGATCGGTCATATCCCGGCAGATATACATCGCGATTTGCCTGGGAAACGCCAGGTTTCTGGAACGCTTGGCGGAATCCATATCTTCAATGGAGATGTTGAAATGACGGCAGACCTGGTTTTTGATGCGGTCCGGTGTCACGGCCTTTTCCACTTCGGAAAAGACATCCTTCAAAACCACTTTGGCCAGCTCCCTGTTGATCTTGGCATTGGTGAGGGTGGCATGCGCAATGACACGAATAAAGGCTCCTTCCAGCTCTCTGATATTGGAGGTGATGTTCTCCGCGATGATGTGAATCACATCCATGAGATTTTCGGTGATTTCCATTTCTTCTAATTCCGCTTTTTTCGTTAAAATGGCCACTCGAGTCTCATAATCGGGAGCTTGAATATCCGCGATCAGTCCCCATTCGAATCGGGAACGGAGGCGTTCCTCCAAGGTGGCGATTTCTTTAGGCGGCCGGTCACTGGTGAGGATGATCTGTTTATTGGCTTCGTAAAGGGTATTGAAGGTGTGGAAAAATTCTTCCTGTGTACTTTCCTTCTTTTCAATGAATTGGATATCATCCAGCATGAGAACATCGATATTTCTGTACTTGTTGCGGAATTCCACGTTTTTATCCTCACGGATCGCCTTAATCAGCTCGTTGGTAAACATCTCCGTAGAAACGTACAGAACCTTCAGCTTAGGATCGTGCTGAATGATGTAGTGGCCGATGGCGTGCATCAAATGGGTTTTTCCCAGCCCGGCACCGCCGTAAATGAACAGGGGGTTGTAGGCCTTGGCCGGCGCTTCGGCTACCGCCAGACAGGCGGCGTGTGCAAACCGGTTGTTGTTGCCGATGACGAAGGTGCTGAATATGTATTTGGGATTTAAGTAAAGCTCATCGGTGAAGGTTCTTCCCACACTGTCGCCGCCCAGGCTATTTTCGTTGATCTCCTCCGGGAAGATAAAAATAGCCTTCAGCTTTTCGCCGAAGACCTGCTGCAAGGCGTTTTCAACGAGAGGGCGGTAGCGGCTTTCCAATATGGATTTGCTGGTATCGTTATATAGAGAAAGAAAGATCTTTCCGTCTTTGACTGAGATGGGTTTTAACGGAGCGATCCAAGTTTCATAACTAATAGGAGTCAATTCCGGCTGAAGCAGCTCAAGAGTTTCCTCCCATTTTTGTTCCATTTCTTTTTTCTTCATCGTCGATTCCTTTTCTGCTGAATTTTATCTACCGTAAAAGAAAATTGCATTCACTGACTGGTCCTTTTTATCATAACAAATTAGGTTATCCACAGGCAAGAGGGAAGCGCAAAATAAGAAAAGTTCTTGTTTTCACAGGTTATGCACAATCTGTGGGTAACTTTTATTCAGAGTTGCACAAGAGATAGTAAATGAGGTGCGAATGAGGTCGAAAACCCACGAAAAAAAATAAAAAATATGCAAAGATTTTTTGCATTGGGGTGGGTTTTAAACTACAATGCAGGTAGGAAGAGGAAATACGAGAAATGTACAAATGTTCGATGAAGACTCTGGTCCACCTATTCTTCTATTTCGGCTTTTCCGGGATTATGACCGAAATCGGTCGAAAAGAAGGGGCTGATTTCGACCAATTATTAATATTCATTTTTAAAAAGTCGAATCGAATGAGAAATAGCCTCGATATTGGCTGTTTGACTAACATATTTACCTTAAATATACATTTTATTCGACCTCAATTGAGGTTTTTATAAGAAAAGTCGAAGAAGTGAGTTTCAGAGGTCTGAGGCCACAAAGCGCCAATAGTTAATAGACAATATTCAAACCAGGCGCCAACAGTCAAACAACCTCAGTCAAACAACCTCGCCGCCTGACGATCCAAAGAAAATGAAATGATCCAACCCTTACAAAAATAGTGCAAAAGGAAATGAAAATGAAACGAATTGCGGTAGTGGCAACGGAAAAGGAATACGCAAATTTTTTAAAGGAAAATCTGGCGGCGTATTTAAAACGCTACGCGGATCTTCGGAGCTACAGTCTGGAAGAAGTGGAAGCCATGGATTATATGGAAGAGGAATTTGTGGCGATCTCCTTTTTTCATATTTTTCAGCAGGTGAAGGAGAAGATTCTTCCTTCCTCCGAATTGATCGTTTTGAGTTTGGCGCTGAATCGGGAAAAGGTAGCAGCCCTGGCGGAATTTCCACCCGGAACGAAAGCTTTGCTGGTAAACTACGATTATAGGACTTGTATGCAGACCATTACCAGCCTTCACTGGGCGGGCTTTCGAAATCTGGAGCTGACTCCCTATTATGGTCAGGAGGATTATGACCATTCGATTAAGCTGGTCATTACGCCCAATGAAGCTCATCGAGCGCCCAAAGGAATTTCCCGGATCATCGATATCGGGGAAAGTGTGGCGGATCTCAACTGTGTTTACGAGCTGGCGGACAAGTTGGGGGTCAAGGATCTTTTCGATTCGGAGGAAGCCCTTCAAGCGAAAAACAAAGTGCTGTTTACCAATTCCAGCATGGAACGGGTTCTGGGGGAAAACGAGGGACTCACGGAACGGCTGAATATGCTGATCAAGCTCATGAAACAGGGAATATT
>CAUHLX010000282.1 GCA_959606705.1 uncultured Bacillota bacterium
TAGCTATAGCGGAATGCGTCGAGAGGTTGAAAGGCGCCCGCAAGGAAACAGAATAGAATTAGTCAGGCCCGCCTTTCGGCGGGCTTTTTTTAGTTTTTGTCGTCCTCCATGTACTCCAGAATATCCCCTGGTTGGCAGTTTAGCACTCTGCAAATTTTGTCTATCGTATCAATTGTTACACTTTTATTTTTGGAGAGCTTGGCGAGCGTCGGGAGCGTTATTGCTCCCAGGTTAACCAAGTCCGTTTTTTTCATTCCTCGCCGTGTAAGCAGATCAAGTAGTTTGTAATATACAATCATTTTGTCACCTCCATTAGATTTATCATATCACAAAATATAAATAAATGAAAATGTAATACCAACAAACTATTATTTTATATAAATGAAAAGCTATGAAGAGTTAAACCGGGAATTGGCGCCTTGCACGGAACAGGAATTTTTCGACGCCTACGAAATCGCACACGAGAAGAAATTCGGCGAAGATCCGTGCTGGTAGTTTGGGAAACAAACCGCACAGGACAAATTGAAAAAGTGCAAATCGTACCAGTGGAAAGGCTGGAAACTGCTTTCCTGGAGAGATGAATAGAAAAACCCGAGGTCAGAGCATTTGGACCTCGGGTTTTTTACTTATAACAAAGTTGGGGGTACACCTATGGCCCACCCATGGCGGTGGCTCCCATCAATCAGGTTCGCAAGGTTTTGGATTACGGCGTGTCTCAGATCGATCCGGCGAAGATTCTGCTGGGGATTCCCAATTACGGCTACGACTGGACCCTGCCGTTTGTTCGGGGAGAGTCCCGGGCGCGGAATATTTCCAACGTGGAGGCCCAGGTGCTGGCCAGGCAGGTGGGCGCGGAGATTCAATGGGATCCGGTGGCTATGTCGCCCTTCTTTTTCTATGAGGATGAAGAGGGTCGGGAGCATGAGGTGTGGTTCGAGGACGAGAGCAGCATTCGGGCCAAGCTGGAGCTGGTGGAGGAATACGGGCTGGCGGGAGTCAGTTACTGGAACCTGATGAGGTATTTCCCGGGAAATTGGCGGGTTTTGAATGAGATGTTCGAAGTAGAGAAACTTCCGCTGTAGTTTTTCGTCGCTAGAGAGAAAATAAAGACAATCTTCAACAAATGACCATAGTTTGTTCAAATGGGCTTCATATTCTCCGAGTATCATAACAAACGAAAAGGAGGAAGGGAGCACATGAAACGATTAGAGAGGAAGTGCGGAAAACGGTTTACGGCAGCCTGCTTGACGGTGTGCCTGCTGGCGGCCACGGTCTTTGCTTTTCCGGGGCTGGCATTTGCGGCCGAAACCACAGATCCGCAGAATGGGAACACGTCCGCCGGGACGGCTTCAGGGGCGCTTTCCATTGCGGATGTGGCGGCTAAGACGGTTCATTCCGTAGTGGAGATTTCCACGGAGTCGGTGAAAACTAACTACTACATGCAGCAGTACATCTCCGAGGGGGCCGGAAGTGGAGTGATCATTCGAAGCGACGGATATATCGTCACCAACAACCACGTCATAGACGGAGCCGGCAAAATTACGGTACGGCTTCGGGATGGAAAGACCTATGAAGCCAAGCTGGTGGGAACGGATGAAAAAACCGATGTTGCGCTGTTGAAAATCGAGGCGAGCGGCTTGACCGCGGCCAGCTTTGGGGATTCCGCCACTCTGCGGGTAGGGGAAACCGCGATTGCCATCGGCAATCCTCTGGGCCAGCTGGGCGGTACGGTTACCGCCGGAATCATCAGCGCGCTGGATCGGGCGATCAAGATCGATGGGAGAACCATGAACCTGATGCAGACTGACGCGGCAATCAATCCCGGGAATTCAGGGGGCGGTCTGTTCAATGACCGAGCGGAATTGATTGGAATCGTAGCGGCAAAATCCTCGGGAGTGGAAATCGAAGGGCTAGGCTTTGCGATACCCGTCAACGATGTGAAAACGGTGATCGAACAGCTGATCAGCTACGGCTATGTGAAGGGCCGGGTGGATTTGGGAATGTCTTTTATGGACGCGAATTATCTATCCACCGGCAGCTCTTATGTGGTGTTTGGAAACTGGAACACCGGAGCCTATGTGGAGACGGTGACTGCCGGAAGCAACGCGGAAAAGGCAGGCTTTCGGGCAGGGGATCGGATCGTGGCGATCGATGATACCAAGGTAAGCTCTTCCGAACAGATCACGCAGATCATGGAGCAGTATCAGGTGGGTGATACCGTCACCTTTACGGTCTCCCGAAACGGACAGGCCGGCAAGTTAACATTACAACTCGCGGAGTATTCTCCGCTTTAGATAAACACCTTAAACTCTCTGAATCAACACACAAACGAAGAATAGGAGGCCCGCGGGCCTCCTATTCTTCGTCTTCCTCGCCGGACATCGAATCCGACTCCGCGGCGGCGCCGGGGTTGATCTCATCTTCCTCTAATTTGACGGCCCCTACCGTTACGATGCTGATTGCAATCACTTTTCCCAAGGTTTTGGCTCCGTTTTTGATCCGGGCGGGGTCATGATGCCGGACCCCCTGAATCATTTCACCGCCGTTGTTTTTGATGGTCTTAAAATTGTCGGTGATATTGGAAACCACCTTGCCGGTGGCCTGCTTCATTTCAGCCTTCCCCTTTTGGATGCGCCGGGGCTTTTTGCCGAGCTTGCCGGTGACCACTCCCGTGACGCCGCTGACTGCTTCTCCCACGATTTCCCCCGTGAGGATGGTGGAGTCCATGATGTTTCCGCCGAGCTCCTCTATGAATTTTTTGCCGGTCAGCTTTCCGGTCAGGGAGACGGCTCCGCCGATGACCCCTCCGATGGCAACGCCGGCGTAAACTCCGGCTCGCTTGATTTTTCCCATCTCGATTTCCTCTCTAACAAAATGATTCCTTCTCTTACATCCGGAGCGATCACAACAAATCGGAGAGCGCTCTGCGCTTCTGCGTTTTCCCCTCGGCAAGCTCCACTGCGCGCCTCCAAGTCTTGGCGGTCTCCTCCTTAAAAAAAAGGACCAAAGGTGACAGCATTTCGTCTTCGTCGTATTGGCACAAGGCGTCATAGTAGGTCCTTTTATCCTCGTCATACACAATGAGCGGTGGGTGACTGTTGAGCATCAACCAGTAATTGAGAAGAGTCCTGCCCACTCGTCCGTTTCCATCGGCAAATGGATGGATGTATTCAAAGCGCGCGTGGAGATAAGCTGCCGCTTTCAAGGGAGCAGCCGCGCCGCTCTCGTTGACTTCGGCCAGAAGTTCGCTCAAGTCCGCCTCCACAGTCTCGGGCGGCGCTCCCACTTCATTGATTCCGGTCACGTAGTCGTGCTTTTTGAACTCGCCGGGACGTTCCTCATTCGCCAAGTATCGACGCTCATCATAGGTGCCGCTGGTGAGGATTCGATGAATTTCTCTCACTAGTTCCACCGATAAAGGAGCTCGCTTCGTCAGCTTTTGCTTGATAACCTCATAACACAGCTTTTGATTCTGCTGTTCAAACAGCGCGCGCGGATTGCCCGTATAGCTGACTACCCTGCCGTTTTCAAAAATTTCTCGCGTGTCGTTATAGGTGATCTCCTCGTTTTCAATCTTGCCGGAGTGGTAGGCAAACAGGATACGGAAACTATCCAGATATTGATCCAGGTCGGCGGCAGTTTGTACGTTCCAGCTCTGCCAAAGCTGAACGGCTTTTTCATATGGCTCCATACGAATCCTCCCTTTTGATTTTTATGCTTTCTAAATTATATCACAATCCGTGAGCGGAAGCGGGAAAAGTTGCGTTGATTCGCTGAAGCGGGTATGCTTTTTCGGTACGTCTCCTGTGCGTTTTTCACTCCATATATCCTTTGTGCTAAAACGAAAAAACTCCGTAGATATTGAAATCTACGGAGTTTTTATGGTGCGCCATGAGGGACTCGAACCCCCAACCTACTGATTCGTAGTCAGGCACTCTATCCAATTGAGCTAATGGCGCGCGTCTTAATAACGCAAGATTGATTATACAACAAAACAGGCCGTTTTGTAAAGGGGTATTGCGGTAAAAAATATTTTTCCGACTTGTGCGCCGGAAACAGTCCCGGAGGGGGGCGGGCTTCGGACCAAACAC
>CAUHLX010000283.1 GCA_959606705.1 uncultured Bacillota bacterium
GGAGAGGCAGGATGGTCCGATCGTTGACAATCATAGGCACGGTTCCGCTGCTGTCGATGGGCTTGGCGATCCCGTCCACGCTCATCGTAGGAATTCCGATCCGTAAGGAGATGATATGATTGTAGGCTCCCTGTGTTCCATCGGAAGGAAGTCTGCTCTCTCCTCCTCTGGAAGGAATCGTGTCTCCCGAATTGCCGGCATTTTGTCCGGGATCCGAGGCTTGCCCGGTCCCTGGCAAATCCGCCACCACCGAAAAGGACACCTTCACCATCGTCTGTTCATAACCGGTGGAATCCTGGGCGACCACCTCATATACATAATTCCCCAAATCCAATTGAGAGATGGCCATATCGTTGTTGACTCCGGCCAGATTATAGGTGCGGGAGGCCGGCTTGACCGTTTTAACGTAGATGGAATCACCCTGGCTTGTCCGCACCTCCGCCGTGACGGAGCTTAAGAGATTCGCCGAGGTGATGGTTCCCTTGATCGGACAAAATTCACCTTTTTTATGAGAGCTTTGAGGATAGGTTTCGCCGGAAATCACCAGCTCGGGAGTAACTTCCGGCTGCTCCGTGTCGTAATCGTCCGTGGAAATCGGTCCCACTCCGCTTTGCCGAATCACTACCTGGTCCAATCTGGTGCCGCCACTGACTTCCATCCAGCTTTGAAGGTTCATGAGCGCCCGGTCGGGGGAGGTCTGTCCGTTCACTTCCATGATCGTAAAGTCCTCCAAAGCGAAATCGCTCCCCTCTCCGGAGTATCCCACGATCACCGAATAATGAGTGGGACTGGAGTTTCTGCGAACCAAACAGGGATTCCCTTTTTTCAATTGGTCATAGAGGATCTGACAAAAGGCCTGTAAATCCGCCTCTTGATCCGTCCCCATATTATACTGCCGGTAACCCAGATTGCTCCAGCTTTGAATATAATTCTGGCAGCCGTTTTTATTCCAGATCGTACCGTAAGCCGCCTGGCTGTCCTCCTTTAAACCATTGACATACGCTTCTACCGTAGCCAGCGAGGCGATCGCGCAGTCTCCGGAGCCTCTCTGTGTGACCCTGCATTCCAATACCCGGTCTCCGAAGTCGAACACCTCTCCCGCCCAAGCCGGCGCCGGTGTCACCAGCCCTAAAACCGCGCCGAAGAGCAGCCCGAACACCGCGGCCGCGCAGACGGGAAGCCTTCCCCTCCGCGTTCTTCTCCTGATTCGTGCCCTCGTCCCTCTGCCTATTCCGTTCCATATCATATGTAATGTTCTCCCGAGTCTATCACAAGTGCTTTGCCCTGACGATTATTCTTATTCCTTTCCACCATAATACAGGATCGCAAATTTCGTCAATCTTTTCAGTGGATTTGTAACAGAGATGTAGCATGACGACAGGTTTTTCCATTCTGGTCTTGCAATCCGCTTCAAGCTATAGTATTCTGATTTTCGTAGAGTAAATATTGCGCGTCAAGTGTCATAAGATGGGATGTTGCTTATGAACGAAAAGCCGAGTTTGGGGGCTTGCGGTGCAATATTGCATCCACTACTGCATTAAGGAGACAACAACAAAAACCCCATCCTCTTTAGTGTGGTATACAAAGAGGAGGGATTTTTTTATGCGTAAAAACAGTACCAAGATTCTCGTTTTAATGGCGCTCTTCGCCAGCATCAGCATCGTTCTTCGGTTTTGCGTGATCTATTTTGGTCCCACGATCCGCATCGGTTTCGGAAATCTTCCCGTGCTGCTGTCAAGTCTGTTTCTGGGAGCCGGTCCGGGAGCGCTGGTGGGCGCGGTTTCCGACATAGTCTATGCCATGTTTTCCGGCCTGGGCTGGCAGCCGCTGATTACGATCGGACCGATCCTAGCCGGTGTGCTTCCGGCGCTGCTGAAGCCGTTTCTTCTCAAATCATTTACGGCGGCCCGTCTTTACGCGGTCCTCTTTTTGACGGAGCTGGCTTCCTCGATCATCTGGACCACGGCCTGCCTGTCCCTGCTTTACGGGACAAGCTATCTGGCGCTGCTGGCGGCCAGAGGCCCCATCGCCCTGTTGACCTCGGTGATCAACACACTGGTCATTTACCTGCTATACCCCAAGCTGGAACACATGCTCAAGCGGATGTAGCCTGCGCACCCGACTTCTGATACTTCCCGCAGCGGTCGGAAAAACATCCGATCTGCCGACCGCCGGAGAAGATTCGCACCACCTCACAGTGGTTGTCACAATCGGGACAGGAGAAACCTTCGGATCGAATGGATTCCAGTCCTGCCTCAAAGCCGCGAAAGCGGCTTTTTGTGATGGAACAGTCCATCTTCTCTTTTGCCAGCACCGCGGCGCCCAGCGCGCCCATCACCTTATGCTGTTCCGGAACGATCACCGGACACTGCAGTTCCTCTTCAAACGCCGCCCGGATTCCTTTGTTGGCAGCTACTCCGCCCTGAAAGCAGACCTTCTCCGTCAGCCGCTTTCCCTTGGCCACATTGCTGAGGTAATTGCGGACCAAAGCCCTGCACATCCCCGCGATGATATCCTCCGTCGAACATCCAAGCTGCTGCTTATGTATGATGTCCGATTCCGCAAATACCGCGCAACGTCCTGCGATCCGCACCGGATTGGTCCCCCGCAGTGCGTATTCCCCCAGTTCCTCTATGGAAATTCCCATCCGCTGAGCCTGACGGTCCAGAAACGATCCGGTTCCCGCGGCGCAGACCGTGTTCATGGCAAAGTCCGAAATGATTCCGTGTTCCAAAAGAATGATTTTGGAATCCTGTCCTCCGATTTCCAAAACCGTGCGGATCTCCGGATCTACAAAGGCCGCCGCCACCGCGTGAGTGGTGATTTCATTTTTTACCACGTCGGCCCCGGCGATGGCCGCCGCCAGGGATCTGCCGCTTCCGGTGGTGCCCACTCCTCGTATTTCTCCGCTGTCCACCGTGCGGCCCAGCCTTTTCAGACCCTCGGCAACCGCGCCGATGGGATTGCCCATGGTCTTCAAGTATAACTGTTCTCTCATTTCTCCCCGCGCATCCGTCAGCACCAGATCCGTGCTTACGGAACCCACGTCGATCCCCAGATAATACATTTTTTATTCCCCTCTCATTTCCTTATTTCTATCTTCCGTTTTTTCCTCCCGGCGCGCTCCCGCACCCGGCGGAAGCGTTTCCGGTTCGTTCCAGCAGATCGACAAAGGCTTCCACTCTGGTGATATAGCCCGCTTCTCCGCCCATTTCATCGAAAATAACGGACAGTACTTTAATATTCTCATCCCTGCTCAGGCGGCTGAACACCGATTTCGCCACGATCTCCGGCATACAGCCCGCCGGAAGAAGCTGAATCACCCCGTCAAAGCCTCGGCTGCGGCTTTTCCAGCCGGCTCGGACGGTGTCCTTGGCATAGCCGCCGATTTCGTAAGGCATATAGGGGCTGGCTTTTCGTTCCTCCGTAAAGAGCCGCAGCGGATTGACGATGGTTCGATCCAGCCACCAGCCGATGGTTACCGGCATTTCAAAGGAAACTTCCAGGTCCATCAGCAATTCTTCCAGATGATGATTGGCAAAAGGCTCGATGTTGGAAAAGATTTCACCGGTAACCAAAATCCGCAAAGGCCGCTTGTAAGGATCCGGCGACACCGCGTCCAGCTGATGTTCAAAGCTTTTTAGAACCACGTCCAGCTCCCCCATGGTCTCCGCCGATTCCAGGGATTTTCGACAGGCCGACACCAGCTGTTTGACCCTGCCGCGATGTCCCTCCCGTTCCGATCCGGAAAGGGCTCTTGCCCGTTTCAGAAAACGTTCCAGGCGGTCGTTGAGCCGATACAGCTCGATTCCCCGTCGGAAGACGAAGGGCATCGATTTCCCTCCGGCGCCCACCAGCCTTGCGAATCGCCTCAGCACCTCCCGCAGTCCCACCGCCTGCGGAGAGTCCAGAAGGATCCACTCGAACTCCATTCCCTGTGCGTCCAGCAGTGCTTTCAGCAGCTCCGCATACTCGCCCAGCCGACAGGGGCCCATGGTGGCCGGCATCAGCACCGTGTCCGCCCCCCGTGCTCCGGCATCCAGCAAATTGCCCATCATCAATTTAAACG
>CAUHLX010000284.1 GCA_959606705.1 uncultured Bacillota bacterium
TGTCAATGCTTTTTTACAAATTAATTTCAATTTCTTCTCCAAAGATTGCCAGCCCGGTTCCGTGGCCCCGCAGGTGCCTGCGTTTCCGTCTTCGGCGCGCTATTCCACCGTAACGGACTTCGCTAGGTTTTTCGGCTTATCGATATCACAGCCCCTGAGACGAGCGATCTCATAAGCCAGCAGCTGCTGGGGAACCACCGACAGCAGGGGAGCCACATCATCCGCGCACGGAGGAATATAGATTACTTGATCGGCCTGCTGCTCGATTTCCGTATTGTCCCGTTTGGCGATTCCCACCACGTAGGCCCCTCGCGCCTTAACCTCCTGGATGTTCGAGAGCATCTTTTCATAGAGCTTATCCTGGGTCGCCAACGCCACCACCACCGTTCCGTCTTCGATCAGCGCGATGGTCCCGTGTTTCAGCTCACCGGCGGCGATCGCAAAAGAATTAATGTAAGAAATCTCTTTGAGCTTCAACGAGCCTTCATATGATACGCTGGAATCCATCCCTCTTCCGATGAAGAATACTTGATTCTGCTTATACAGGGTCCGTGCGATCCGCAGGATATGCTTTTCTTCCGTCAGGACCTCCTCCAGTTTCTCGGGGATCTTTTTCAGTTCCTCTATGAATTCAAAATAAGCCGTCTCTCCCATGACCCCTTTGGTACGGCCCATGTACAGCGCGATCAAATACATGCAAACCAGCTGTGTAGTGTACGCTTTCGTAGAAGCCACGGCGATTTCGGGGCCTGCCCAAGTATAAAACACATCATCGGATTCCCTGGCCACGGAGCTTCCCACCACGTTGACCACGGATAAAATCCGAGCGCCTTTTTTCTTGGCCTCCCGTAAAGCCGCCAGCGTATCCAGCGTTTCTCCCGATTGACTGATGGCGATGAACAGTGTGTTCTCATTAACAAAAGGATCCCGATAGCGGAATTCGGAAGCCACATCCACCTCAACCGGAACCTTTGCCAGCTTTTCGATGATGTATTTTCCCACCAGTCCCGCGTGATATGCCGTGCCGCAGGCGACGATATACACCTTTTCAAACCGTTCGATGTCCGCCTTGGTCATGTGAATCCCGTCCAGCCGCACCTCTCCGGCGTCGTCGATCCGGCGGTTCAACGTTTCATAGATCGCCTTGGGCTGCTCGTGGATCTCCTTGAGCATAAAATGGTCGTAGCCTTCCTTTTCCGCGGAGGCCGCGTCCCAGGTTACGTTGAATACCTCACGCCGCACCTCTTGACGCCGATCGTTATAAATCTTCACGTCGCCGGCGGTGAGCACCACCGTTTCGTTATTTTCAATCAGATAGATCTTCCGCGCGTATCGCAGGAGCGCGGGAATATCCGAAGCGATGAAATTGCACCCTTCTCCCAGACCTACGACCAGCGGGCTGTCCTTTCTCACCGCCACCAGTTTATCCGGCTCTTCTCCGCACACCACCGCAATTCCATATGCTCCTCTCACCTTTTCCATCGCCTTAAAGACCGCATCCGTCAGATCTCCCTCATAGAAAACGCTGATCAGATGGGGCAGCACCTCCGTGTCCGTGTCCGACCGAAAGACCACACCGTGTTCCTTTTCCAGCCATGCCCGCAGCTCCACGAAATTTTCAATGATCCCATTGTGTACTACCGCGATGGTGTGTTTCATGTTCGTGTGAGGGTGTGCGTTTCGATCCGAGGGCTCTCCATGGGTCGCCCATCTGGTGTGTCCGATCCCCACATGGCTGAGAAAGGTTTCGTCAGCCACCGCATTCTCCAGATTGGCAATCCGGCCCTTGCACTTTCTCACGTCTATGGTTCCGTCCCGATACAGAGCAATCCCCGAGGAATCATACCCTCGATATTCCAGTTTTTTCAATCCGTCAATAATGATTTCGCGGGCATCTCCGTCCCCGATATATCCAACAATTCCACACATGCGTTTCATTCCTCCGTCTTTTTTGTAATACAAAAAGTAGGGTCTGCGTTCTTCTTGGCACAGATCCCTTTATCCGCTGTTTCATTTGAGCGATTCGCTTTGTCCCGGCAGTCACCCGCCGTATTTGTCGAACCGTTTCGGACCCCGTATTGAGCCCCAGAGGCACCCGCCGAATCTTTCGATACTCCTCTGACCTCGTCGACTTTCCCGCCAAACGTTCGCGGAAAGTCCTGGCGCTTTTCCATCTATGTGCTTTCGCACCCGGTTATTCCTCACCCCCAAAATCCGTATGCTCCATTATATCAAAGGGGCCTGCCGAATGCCAGCGTTATTATCGGCGAAGAAAAAATATCCAAAACTATCATCCCCTTTGAGTCATTGTGTTATACTGGTCCTATCGAATACAACAACGAAAAAACGGAGGAAAAACACATGTATAGTTTTATCTGCGATTACAGCGAAGGTGCTCATCCGAGACTGATCGAAGCACTGTCACGGACCAATATGGAGCAATGCGAAGGCTACGGCGAGGATGCTCACTGTTTGAGAGCGGCGGAGCTTCTGAAGAAAAAAATGAATCGGAACGATGTGGAGATCCACTTCATGCCCGGCGGTACACCGACAAACGTCATCGCCTTGACTGCCTGTCTCCGGTCCTTTGAAGCCATTATCGCGCCGAAAACAGGACATATCGAAATCCACGAGACCGGCGCGGTGGAAGCCCGCGGCCACAAGATCCTCACCGTGGAGACGGATGATGGGAAGTTACGTCCGGCGGATGTCCAAAAAGTTCTGGACGGGTTCGAGGATGAGCACACCGTGCGGCGCAAGGTGGTGTTTGTCACCAATCCCACGGAGATTGGCACTATATATACGAAGGCTGAGTTGAAAGCGCTGAAAGAGATTTGCCGGGCCAACGACATGTATCTGTATTTGGACGGGGCCCGTCTGGGATGCGCCCTGACCGCTCAAGGCAACGATCTCACCTTTGCCGATCTCCCGGATCTCTGCGATATCTTCTATATCGGCGGGACCAAAAACGGCATGCTGCTGGGAGAGGCTCTGGTGATTGTCAACGACGCCCTGAAGCCGGATTTTCGTTTTCATATCAAGCAGGGCTGTGCCCTCACGGCAAAAGGCCGCGTCGTCGGCGTTCAGTTCGAAGCGATGTTCGAAGACGACCTCTATTTGGAAATCGCCAAGCATGCCAACGACATGGCCGCCAAGCTGGCCTCGGGGATCGAAGCCCTGGGTTATTCTTTCCTGGCTTATTCCCCCACCAATCAGATTTTCCCCATTTTACCTTACTCCGTCATCGAACAGCTGGAGAAGGAATACGCATTTTATGTATGGGAAAAAGTGGATGATGCAAAGGCCGCAATTCGGCTGGTGACCTCCTGGGCTACACCCGAAGATCAGGTTGACCGTTTTCTGGACGACCTGAAACGTCTGCACGACAGCCTGACGGCATAGTTCGGGAACACGGGCCGCCGAGACGGTCTCTCGGTGACCGATCCTCACAAACAGCAGCGGCGCCGCAAAATTTATATTTGCGGCGCCGCTGTTTTCCTTCCTCGTTTCGTTCCGTTTTCAGGACAGCTCCTTGGCGATGATGGTTGCCAGCCCTTCCGCCAATTCCGTAATCCGGTCGATGTCCTTGCCTTCCAGCATAACGCGGACCTGCGGCTCTTCCATCAGAGCCTCCAGCCTTTCGATCTCCGCTTTGATCACGGGATGATCCTGATACGTTTTCTTATACTCGTTTTTGATCTTCACATTTCGCAGGACTTGGGGATAAATCGTCACCTCCGCAGCCAGCTGGGATGGAGTCTTGCCGAAATGGCGAATGGCCCGCAGCAGCTGCAGTGCGGATAAAATGCCGTCTCCCGTGGTGGTCTGGTTCAGAAATATCACATGTCCGGACTGCTCACCTCCGATGACACCACCGGTCCGCAGCATGCTTTCCAGCACGTATCGGTCGCCTACCTGAGTGGTTTCCACCTTGGCGCCCATCGCCTCGATGGCTCGATGGAACCCAATGTTGCTCATCACGGTAGCCGTGACCAGATTTTCCTTCAGGGTGCCCTCTTCCTTCAGCATCTTGGCGCAGATATACATCATCTGATCTCCGTTGATCAC
>CAUHLX010000285.1 GCA_959606705.1 uncultured Bacillota bacterium
GGAAACCCCCATGGGGGAAAGCATTTCGCCGCCGTCGCCCAAGCCCAAGGAAAGCGGAATCATACCCACAACCGTGGTGATGGTGGTCATTAGAATCGGGCGCAGACGAGTGCGTCCGGCCAGGGCCACCGCCTCGCTGCGGTCCATGGTTTCCCGGTTCTGCTTGATAAACTCGATCAGCAGAATGGCGTTGTTTACCACGATGCCGATCAGCATGATCAGACCGATAAAGGCCGTCATGGACAAGGCCTTTCCCGTGAGGAACAGGGCGATGAACGCGCCTGACATCGCAAAAGGAATGGACATCATGACCGTGAACGGCAAAGTGAAGGATTCGAACTGCGCCGCCAGCAGCAGGTAAACCAGCAGGATGGAAACGATCAGCGCCAAGAGAAGGCTGCTGAAGGCCTCGATCATCTGACTCTGCTGTCCGCCGGTATCGTAGGAGTAACCTTCGGGGAACGGATAGCCGTCCGCCAGCTTGAGAACCTTCTGTGAGACGGTTCCCAGGTCCTCGCCTTCCACACTGAGGGACAGCGTAATGGTTCTCTGCTGATTTTCCCGATTGATCATAGAGGGCGAGTTGTCGTATTCCAGCGTGGCGATTTCACCGACGGGAACCAGCTTTCCGGTGGAAGAAGCGATCATGATCTGCTTCATGTTGTCCACGGTCTCATGATAATTGTCGGACAGAGATAGATTGATTTCGATTTCATCTCCGTTGATCTTCAACTTGGTGGAGGTGCTGCCGGACAGCGCCGTGCGGAGCCCGGTGGCCAGCTGATAGGCCGTGATGCCGTAGTTTGAGGCAACCGGACGATTGAGGACCACCCGCATTTCGGGGCTTCCTTCCTCCAAGCTGCTCTGGATGTCGGAAATTCCCTTGATCTGGCTGATCTGCGCGCTCATGTCGTTGGAGATGTTCTCCAGAACGCCCAATTCCTCGCCGCGGAGCACCAGATTCATGTCACTGCCGCCCATCATGGAGGTGGACATGGAGCCCTCCGCCACGGTCACTTTAGCCCCGGCGATATCGCTCAGCGACTTTTTCTTGAACTCCCGCACGATGTCGGAGGTGCTGCGGTCTCTGGCGTTCTTATCCGTCAAGGTCACGTTGATGGTGGAGGTATTGCTGGTTCCGCCCAGCATGCTGGTGGAGGAAATGTCCACGGTGCAGTGTTCCAGCTCGGGAATCTTCATGACCCGTTCTTCCACTTTGGAAACCAGCCGGTCCTTCTGCTCCACGGAGGTTCCGTAAGGCGTTTCCAGCGTGATGCTGAAGGTGCCTTCGTCGGAGGCCGGCATCAGCTCCATGCCGACGATCCCCACCAGAGTGATGGAGGTGATGAAAATGATCAGGCACACCGCGATGACGGATTTCCGAAAGCGCAGCGCCTTGCGGATGACTCTTTCGTAGAAATCGGTCAACGCTTCGATGAAGCGGGTGAAATAGGGAATCAACCGGAATTTGTAACGGTGCGTTCCCACTCGCAGATAGTCCGTGTGAACCTCCCTGCGCATGAGCAGTGAGGACAGGGTGGGCACCACGGTCAGGGAAACCACCAGGGAACACATCAGCGCAAAGATGATGGTAAAGCAGAAATCTTTGAACATGGCCCCGGAAATACCGCCGGACATGGCGATGGGGAGATAGACTACCACACTGGTCAGCGTGGAGGCTAAAACCGCCATAAACACCTGCTTGCTGCCTACGATAGAAGCTTCCTTCGGATCACCCAGCTCGGTATTTAATCGGTAGACATTTTCCAAGACGACCACGGAATTGTCTACCAGCATACCGACCCCCAGCGTCAAGGCGCACAAGGTAATCATGTTCAAGCTCATGTCCATGGCCTTCATCAGGGCAAAGGTTGCCAGGAAGGAGGAGGGGATGGACACGGCGATGATGGCCGTGGAACCCAGGTTCTTCAGGAACAGGAAGATTACGATGACCGCCAGCACCGCACCCTGAATGGCGGAGCTCGCCACGGAGGAAACGGAGCTGCGGATGTAATCGGACTGATCGAAGCCCACGGTAAACGACAGGTTGGGATATTTTGCTTTCAGGGTATCTATGGTCTTCTGAACGTCGTTGGAAACGGAAACCGTGTTGGCGCCGGACTGCTTGGTCACGTAGACGCCGATGGCCTGAGTGTTGTCAATTCGGCTGATGGATTCCTGGTCCTTCAACTGACGTTCCACCCCTGCGATGTCTTGAAGGTGAATGATTTCACCGGTGGGAACCGTGATGGGCAGCTGGGCAATCTCGTCCACGGTGCCGAATTCGCCCATGGTGCGGACGATGACCTTCTGCGATCCCTTATCCACGTCGCCGCTGGGAAGATTGATGTTTTCGGAGCTGAGGATCTGGCTGATCTGAGCCAGGGTGAGGCCGTAGCCGGCCAGACGCTCCTGCTGGAAGGTGACGGCGATTTCCTCTTCCACGCCGCCCATGACGCTTACGGAAGCCACGCCGCCGACCCGTTCGAAGGCCGGGGAAATATTGCTGTCCACTTCGTTGTAGAGGTCCGGAAGGGACATGTCACCGGAAATGTAGACCTGCATGACAGGAGTGGAATCCGGATTCATTTTCATGACGATGGGATCGGTGGCCTCGTCGGGAAGCATGCCCTGAACCAGGGCGATTTTTTCCCGCATGTCCAGGGTGGCGAAGTTCATGTCCGTTCCCATGTCGAATTGAATGATGATGATGGAAGCACCCTCCATGGTCATCGACGTCAGGGTGTCCAGCCCCTCCACCGTGGCCAGCTGCTGTTCCACCGGTTTGGTGATCATGGTTTCGATTTCCTCCGGGGAGGCGTTGGGATAGTTCACCATAACGGCGGCTACCGGCAGCTCGATGTCGGGAAAAAGATCCAACGGGAGTCCCACGATGGAGACCACGCCGATCAGAACGACCATCAAAAGAATGACGATGGTGGTGACGGGGCGTTTGACACATATGCTTGAAAGATTCATTGAGTTACGCCCTCCTTATTTTTCGGTATCTTCAACGATAGTGACAGTTTCTCCTTCGGTTACGAAGTTCTGTCCCTGAGTGATCACTACGTCACCCGCGGAAAGACCGGATTTGATCTCCACTTCCGTTCCGTTGTCCAGACCGGTTTCCACGGAAACAAATTTCGGTTTGTTGTCTTTGCCCATGATCGCGACCTTGGTTTCACCGGATTTGATGAGAACCGCCTCGGAAGGAATGACGATGACGTTTTCGCTGTGATCGGATACGATCTGTACCTCGGCGAACATTCCCGCCTTGATCCCTTCCTGATTGTCATCGATGGAAATGGTGATGGGATAAGTCAGGGTTCCGGTGGAAGGCGCTTGGGCTATGGTTTTAATGCGAGCTTTAAACGGCTGGTCGGACAGGGATTTGACCACCACGTCCACCGGCTGGTCCTCTTGAATTCTTCCGATCAGATATTCGGAGACATTGGTCTTGATTTCCAGATGTCTGGTATCCGCGATGGAAACCGCTACCTGTCCGGTGGGAGGGAAGGCGCCGACTTTCACGTTCAGTTCGGTGATATAACCGCTGATGGGAGCGGTAACACTGCCGTTTTGAAGGTTGCCGCTGGCGGAGCTCACGCCGGCCTGAGCCTGATTGATGGCCTGCTGAGCGCTGTCGTAGCTGGCCTGAGCCTGCTCCAGCTGCTGGGAGGAAATTGCTCCTTCCGCGTAGAGTGTGTTCATGCGGTCCAAATTGGTCTTCGCGGTCTCGAATCCGTTCTGCGCGTTCTGCAGCTGGGAGGAGGCCTGCTGGTAGGCGCTCTGCACCTGAGTGGCGTCCATGGAGAACAAAGTAGTTCCCGCGCTGACGTAATCGCCCTCCTGAACATAGACATTGGTCACCTTAGCCTGCAGAGTGGCCGGCAGGGAGACCTGATCCTTCGGTTCGATTTTGCCTGTGAGGGGGGTGGTTACCTGAATATTGCCGTATTCCGCGTTCTGCACCGTCACATTGACGGGAATGGACACATCCTCGGCGGCTTTGTCCCGACTGGATGTGAACATACGGAAAACAACCAGAGCCAACACC
>CAUHLX010000286.1 GCA_959606705.1 uncultured Bacillota bacterium
GAAGAGGTTTCCGTGGTGTAGGCCGTCACCAGTCCGTTATTTTCCAGACGGTGAAGCACGGGATAGAGGGAACCCTCCTTAAACTGAAAGGTATGGTCCGACCGTTCCTCCAGCAGACGAATCAGTTCGTAGCCGTAGCGGTCCGCCTCCGAAAGGAGAGAGAGGAGGAGGAGCACCGTGCTGCCGCCTATGAGACCTTTATCTAATTTCATCGTTTTGTCACCTCCGTCGTGGAAAAAATCAACCCCGCATACCTAGAACATCAAGGTATTGTATGCACTGATTATACTTAGGATATCTAGGTATGTCAAGCGGGAATTGCTTCTTCTTTCTGAAAATTTCTACGAGTTTTGTATCGCCTGATACAGCACTAAAGCAAATGGAGACTTAAAATAGGGCCAAGATAAGCTTATCGGATTTAAACCGAAGTCACTCACCAAAAGCGATACTGCAAGGCAAGGAGGTTTAAGTATGGATAGTTATGGAATTCTGTCGATTTTGCCGATCGTGGTAACGATCGTGATCTCGCTCAAGTTCCGAAATATCGTGTTTGCGCTGTTTTCCGGATCATTTGTGGGCTTGATGATTATGAATATGGGAAATCCCATCACATCAATGTCTAGTTTTGTCAAGGACTTTTTAATTCCGATGATTACGGATACCTATTCGGCGGAGGTGCTGGCGCTGCTGCTGTTCATCAGCGGATTCGTCAAGCTCATGGAGGTTTCCGGCGGAGCTCAGGCGTTCGCCACGGCGGTTTCCAAGATGGTCAACAGCCGTTTCAAGGCGCAGATCTGCTGCTGGATCAGCGGATTCATCGTATTTTTCTCGGATATCGGCAACCCGATCATCGTGGGCCCGATCTTTCAGCCCTTATTTGATAAATTGAAAATTTCCAGAGAAAAGCTGGCTTGGATCATCGATACCACCGCTTCTCCCGTTTCCATTTTGATTCCTTTCCTGGGCTGGGGAGCCTATATCATGGGACTTTTGGGACAGGAGTTTCAGGCCAACGGCCTGGCGCTTTCTGAATGGGATACCTTGCTGAAGGTGTTCCCGCTTCAGCTGTACGCGCTGCTTTCCCTGCTGCTGGTTCCGCTGGTGGCGTTCACCGGGAAAGAGTTCGGACCCATGTTCCGGGCGGAGGAGAGAGTGCAGACCACCGGACAGCTGGCTTGGCCGGGCTCCGAAGTGGTGAAGAAGCAGGAGAAACCGATTCCTACGAACGCCAGCCCGCTGGTGATGATCATTCCGCTGGTGGTGATGATCGGTACGCTGGTCGGCATGCTGGCTCCGGAAGGCTTCCCCTTCAAGCCGGTGGACGGCGACAATTTGAGAGCGGCATTGATTACGGGCTTCCTGTTCGGCGCGGTAGCCAACATCCTGCTCTGCGGTATCTATAAGATTAAACCTATGAAGGAAGCCATCGGCGATTACGTCGTGGGAATGGAAGAAGTGGCTAGCATCTTCATCGTTCTGCTCATGGCCTGGGTTATGAGCGGCGTGACGAAAGCCATGGGCGCGCCCGAGTTTGTGGTGCAGATTGCGGAAGCCGCCGTTCCGGCTTGGCTGCTGCCGGGGATCATCTTCCTGGCCTGCGCGATCATCTCTTTCTCCACAGGCTCTTCCTGGGGGACCTTCACCATCGGCTTTACCATTGCCATTCCGGCGGCCATGGCTCTGGATTCTCCGTTCTACGCCTGCCTGGCGGCGGTGCTGTCCGGAGGCTTGTTCGGGGATCACTGCTCTCCGATTTCCGATACCACGGTGCTTTCGGGAACCGGCGCCAGCTGCAACCTGCTGGATCACGTGACCACCCAGATCCCTTACGCTCTGCTCTGCGGGAGCGTGGCCTTTGTGGGCTTCATCATCGCCGGCTTGATCGGAGGAAGCTATGTCACTCTGCCCATCGCGGTGGTCATTTTACTGGTGGTCTTCGCGGCGGCGTTGAAAATCTACGGACGCAAGGTCCACAATACCGTAGTGGACACGGATGCTGCGGGAGTTTAAAAAAAGGAGGAACAGAAAGCATGGCATTTTTGGAACTGAACGCGGATAAAAATCTCAGGAGAGACGAGACGCCGTTTGAAGAACAGATCAAGGAATATTGGGGGGACTGGGGCATTTCTTCTCAGGTGGCGCCTCTGAAGGCGGTGCTGCTGCGGCGCCCCGGCAAGGAAATCGACGACTTCGACTTTGCCGCCGCCAGGTTCCGGGCTCCCATCGATCCGGAAACCTTCCGCCGGGAACACGATTCCCTGGCGGAGCTGTACCGGAAGGAAGGCGTGCAGGTGTATTACCTGGAGGAACAGAGAGAGGATCGGCCCAACGCGGTTTACATGAGAGACTCCATGTTCATGACGGCGGAGGGAGCGATCATCGGCCGTCCGGCGCTTCCGGTCCGTCGAGGAGAGGAAGCTGCCGTGGCGAAGAAGCTGGCATCCCTTTCCATCCCCATCGTCAAGACCATAACCGGCACCGGCACTTTTGAAGGAGCGGACTGCCTGTGGGTCAATCGGAAGACGGTCATCCTGGCTCGAAGCTCCCGAACCAACGCGGAAGGCTATCGTCAGGTGGCGGAGACGCTGACCTCCATGGGAGTGGAAACCATTCTCACCGTGCCCATTCCCTATACCAACGCCCATCTGGACGGAGTGATGAATTTCGTGGACGAGGAAACCGCGCTGATCAACACCAGGCAGGTGCCCTACGATGTGGTGGAATGGCTGATGAATCACGGCTTCCGGGTGATCGATGCGCCGGATCAGAATGAGACCAGAGAGACGCTGGGACTGAACATCGTAGCTCTGCGCCCGGGCGTCGTCATCCAGGCGGAAGGGAATCCGCGGACGAAGGAAACGCTGGAGGCCAACGGAATTCAAGTGATCAGCATCCGTTTTGACGAGATTTTGAAGGGCTGGGGCTCGGTTCACTGCTGCAGCGGAACGTTGAAGAGGGGGTAACGAAAAATGACCAGAGGAATTCGTTCCTTTCAGGAAAATATGAAATCTGTCTGGGGAAACGACTGGAGCGTGACCTCGGAAATCGGAACACTGCGAGCGGTGCTGATGCATCGTCCCGGGGTGGAAATCGAAGGAATCAACACGCCGGAAGCGGCGGAGCGGGCATATATGAGAGACGTGATCGATCCGCAGAAGGCCCGGGAACAGCATGACAATCTGGCGGCGCTTTATCGGGAAAACGGCGTAGAGGTTTACTACGTGGAAGATATGGACCCGGAATGCCCCAACGCCATGTACTGCCGGGATCTGATCCTGGGTACTCCCGAAGGAGTGATCGTGACCAGACCGGGCATCGAAATCCGTTCCAAGGAGGTGCGGTACGCCGCGCAGAGGGTCATGGAACTGGGCGTTCCCATCCTGCGGACCATTCACGGAAACGCGGTGTTCGACGGGGCCTGCGTGATGTGGGTGGACCGGGAAACCGTGATCCTGGGTACGGGGACCCGCTGCAATCAGGCGGGCTTTGAGCAGGCGGCGGAAACCTTTCGGGCGATGGGGGTGAAGCATATCATTCCTCTATCGATCGCCAGAAACCAGAATCACCTGGATGGCTTTCTATCCATCGTGGACACCCATGTGGCGGTCACCTATCCCTACATTACGCCGGATATCGTTTACGAGGAACTGGAAAAGCGAGGCTTCCGCTTTGTGGAGATCCCCGCGTTTGAGGAAAAGATCAACTTCGCCGCCAACTCGGTGGCGCTGGCTCCGGGGAAAATCGTCATGCCCAATGGGGCGCCCAGAACGGCGGAGCTCCTGCGGAAGGAAGGCATCGAGGTGATCGAGATCGAGCTGGATGAAATTAAAAAGGGCGGCGGCGCGGTTCACTGCCTCACCGCGTTCTTGAAGCGGGACGATATTCCGCTCTATGAGGTACGGGATTAAAAAAACACCTCTTTACAACGGGGACAATCTGTATCATGATATTTTTAGCACAGATTGTCTCTAGTAAAGTGAGGAGGATTCCGCCGTATGATTAAAGAAACCATTGAGATGGAGATGTACCTGGACATGAGAAAGTAT